>CAYWGX010000008.1:0-28954 GCA_964457635.1 uncultured Leptolinea sp. | reverse complement strand
CACCTGGGCAGACGCTCTGAAGACCGGCGCTTTCAACTTCTATGACACCATCACTGACGGTACATATGTCAACACCGCGATGGACATCATCGAAGATGATGCCAACGCCGAAAAACTGGGTTACGGTTATGATTACGTTCAGTTTGACCGCCCGGGCTACGGAAAGCTCATGTTCCACAGTGACTTTGGTCCTACGCAATTCATCAATGTCCGCCACGCGATTGCTCATCTGCTGGACCGCAACGAATTTGCCAACACCTTCTGCAATGGCTGGGGCGGCGTTGTCAACGGTCCTTACGGCACTGCCATGTGGATGTACCAGGATGGAGAAGAATGGCTGGATGAAAATCTGGACAACTATGCCTACAATCCGGAAAAGGCTGTTGAACTGCTGATCGAAGACGGCTGGGTCTATGATGAAAACGGCAATGATTACGTCGAAGGTGTCCGCTATAAGAAAGTCACCGAAGAGGAAGCCGGAACCTATGCTCACACAAAACAGCTCGAAGACGGCACCTGGCTGATGGGTCTTGAAATTGAATGGGCGTCTTCCGAAGGCAACACTGTTTCCGACCTGCTGAGCGTTATGCTTGCCAATGGCGAACAAACTGCCGCTGCCGGCGTCAAGATCAATCAGAACGTGATGAGCTTTGCCGAACTGCTGAACTACATGTATCGTGACGCCACTCAGGGTGACAAATATGGTGTCCCGACCTACTGCATGTACAACCTTGCGTCCAATTTCACATCACTGTATGACCAGTCTTACTCCTTCACACTGGATCCGGCGCTCGTAGCTGACGGCTATAACTCCGATTTCATTTTTGATGAAGAACTGGATAAGCTTTCCATGGACATGGTTTACGGTGTAGAAGCCGGTGACAATGATGCATATCTTGAGATCTGGCAGAACTTCATCCAGCGCTGGAATTACCTGCTCCCTGAAATTCCGCTTTACTCCAACATTTATGTTTCCGTCTTCCCGGACTGGCTGGAAGACTACGACCAGAGTTCCTACTGGGATTTCAATCAGGCGATTCTTTACGCCAATATTGTTGACTAATCTTTGATCTGCGCAAAACAGAGGCATTATATAAATGCCTCTGTTTTCATTGTCAGCAGCTAATTATTGGAAGTCTCTCTTTTCAGGGATATACGACGAAACAGATACCACAAATAAGAAGTCAGCGAAGCAAAGAAGATGAATGTATATGATTTTGACGGGACAATTATATATGGATAGGTGACATGTTTTGCAGCAAAAAAGAAAGTCAGCAACAGGCTCTTTACCCTATCTGATACATAACTATCAACGAACAACGAATTGTAGAAAGGGGGCATATGGGAAAGTATATTCTTAAACGCTGCGGATATATCGTGGTCGTTTTTCTGATACTGTCATTCCTGATGTATGCGCTGTATAACCTGATTCC
Organism: uncultured Leptolinea sp.; assembly: GCA_964457635.1. GTDB lineage: Bacteria > Chloroflexota > Anaerolineae > Anaerolineales > Anaerolineaceae > Flexilinea. Next base: position 27,521 of record CAYWGX010000008.1, on the reverse strand, counting down.
CTCGGATCCGGCCCGGCAGGAGCTGGAACCGATGCGGCAAAGCCTGAAAGCGGATGAATACGAGGCACTCTACCGGCAGACACGTCAGCGTATGGGGCTGGATGATCCATTGGTGGTACGCTACCTGCGCTGGATGGGGTTATGGAAAGATACAGACGGCACATTCAATGGGATCGTTCAGGGGAACTTCGGATACTCCAACCTCTATAAACGCGGGGTGATCGAGGTCATTAAAGCTCCGATGGGGAACACGATTTTCATCAACATCTTTTCCACCATCCTCTCCCTCGGCATCACCATTCCCCTGGGTATCTACTGCGCGGTTCATAAAGGAAAACGCTTTGACAGTGCTACACAGGTCGTCACCATGCTGGGCTACAGCATTCCGGTCTATATCATCGCGCTGGTGTTTATGTTCTTTTTCTGTGTACTTTGGCGTATTTTCCCCATCATGGGCACGAAGACACCCGGTATGACCTATGCGAATAAATGGCAGGAATTCGTGGATATGCTCTATCATATCGCCCTGCCGGTCATCACCTCGATCCTGGGCTGGTTCCTGAGCATCTTCTCCGGATCTGTGATCATTGAAAACACCTTTTCCCTGAACGGCATGGGCCGTTTGTACTGGCAGGGGGCTGAACAACCTGGATTTTGAACTGGTTCTCGCCATCCAGATGTTCTACTCCATCGTTTCCCTGGTCGGCAGCCTGTTGATCGATATCAGCTACGGATTCGTTGATCCGCGCGTCCGTGTGGATAAATAAGAAGGAGGGATAAGAAAATGGCTAAAAATCAAGAATTTTTCCTGTCCCGCTGGTTCAAACGGGCATTCAGAGGCTCCGATCAGGAAGTTCGGGACATCATGCAGGAAGAACAGGTGGAAACACCTTTCAAGACCATGGCAAAGAACTTTTTTGCCAAAGGAACAGTTCGTGTCGGGCTTGCGGGATTCATTCTCATCTTCCTCTTTGTTCTCATCGGCCCGCATTATTGGGTGCTTGATCTTTCTGCTCAGGATTCGACCCTGGTCAACCTGCCGCCCAGCAATAACATGATGAGTGTACCTTCCGCACTGAAGGGAAAGATCCGGGATATCGCAGCAGGACGTACCTATGGCGTCGGGGTCGATACCGAAGGTGATATTTACACATGGGGACATACCCGAATCACCGAAAAGATCGATATCGCCAACATCCCGGATGAAGTAAAAGCGGTCGATCTGGTGATGTTTGCCGCAGGGGATGACCATGTGGTCGCCATGGATGAAAATCAGCAGCTTTATGTCTGGGGAAACACAAGACTCCAGCAGGCCAACTTCACCAGTGAGATGAAAAAAGGCATGAAGAAACCGGATGAGAGCTGGGACATCATCCAATTGGAAGCATCCAACCAGTTCTCCGCAGCGCTTTCCTCTGACGGGACCCTTTATCTCTGGGGCAACTCCAACCTGGCCGATATCAAGATGCGCAAGCAGTATCAGGGGAACATCGCCAAGGTCGCGCTGACCTCCAACGAATACATCTGCCTGCTCAAGGATGGTACTGTTGCCTATACAGGCTATAAAGATAAAGGCTCTGCCTTTGCCGCTATACCCGAAGAACTGAAAGGCACACAGGTCGTGGATATCGCATCCACCAGTTCCACGGTCGCCGCGGTGACAGCCGACGGACGGGTCGTGGTCTGGGGCAATGCCAAGAACGGCGAAAAGAACATCCCGGAATTCTCCGCTCCGGTTAAAAAGCTTTACGGAGGACGTTTCCATTACGTCGCCTGGCTGGAAGACGGTGAAGTGCTCGCCTGGGGGTCCAACAAATATCATCAGACCGATGTGCCGGCATCTCTCCGTAAAAATGAGAACATTAAAGAGATCTATACAGGCAACTTCCAGAATTACGCGGTCATGAATGACGGTTCCGTTGTCACCTGGGGGCTGAAAGGCTTCCTGCTGGGTACGGACGGACTCGGCCGCGACATGCTCACCCGCATCGTCAACGGCGGACGGGTAACCATGACCGTCGGTGCCATTTCCGTCATTATCGCCACCATCATCGGTGTTATTTTAGGCGGTCTGGCAGGTTATTTCGGCGGACACACCGATATTATCATCATGCGCATTGCGGAAATCGTCGGCGGTCTGCCCTTCATTCCCTTTGCCATGATCCTTTCCGCGGTCATCGGGTCCCGCCTGAATCCGACCCAGCGCATGTACCTGATCATGATCGTGCTGGGTGTGCTTTCCTGGACCGGTACCTGCCGTCTGATCCGTGCACAGATTCTGGCTCAGCGTGAGATGGAATACGTCACTGCAGCCAAGGCGATGGGTATCCGTGAGGGCGGCATCGTCTTTCGTCACATTCTGCCCAACGTCATGTCCCTGCTGCTGGTCTCCCTGACGCTGGACTTCGCCACCTGCATGCTGACGGAATCCACCCTGAGTTATCTGGGCTTCGGCATTCCGCTGCCGACACCCACCTGGGGCAACCTGCTGCAGGGTGCCAACAACTCCATCGTCATCCAGCAATATTGGTGGCAATGGGTCTTCCCGGCCGCGATTTTCGGTGTCTGCACCATCTGCATCAACATGATCGGTGATGGACTGCGGGATGCAGTCGACCCCAAGAGTGCGGAACGCTAAGGAGGTAAGAAAATGGCATTACTTGAACTCAAAGATCTGCACACCTTTTTCAAGACTAAACGCGGCATCGTCAAAGCCGTGAACGGTGTCTCCTACAGCGTGGACGAAGGACGGACACTGGGCGTTGTCGGTGAATCCGGCTCCGGAAAATCTGTCTCAGCCATGTCCATCCTGCAGCTGCTGGACGGTAACGGTTATATCGAATCCGGAGAGATCCATTTCAACGGACGGGAACTGACAAAACTCCCCGTCAAAGAAATTCAGAAGATCCGCGGCAATGAGATTTCAGTGATCTTCCAGGAACCGATGACCTCCCTGAATCCGGTTTTCACCGTTGACAAGCAGGTTTCGGAACCGTTCATCATCCATCAGGGCATGAGCAAAAAAGAAGCATCCGCGCATGTGATCGAAATGCTCAAAGACGTCAAGATTCCGAACCCGGAAACGGTCGCCAAGCAATATCCGCACCAGCTTTCCGGCGGGATGCGTCAGCGCGTGATGATTGCCATGGCGCTGGCCTGCCGCCCGAAACTGCTGATCGCGGATGAACCCACCACTGCGCTGGATGTGACCATCCAGGCTCAGATTTTGAAGCTGATGAATGACCTCAAACGGGAACACGGGACCTCCATCCTCTTCATCACTCACGACCTGGGTGTTATCGCACAGATGGCGGATGATGTTGCCGTGATGTACTGCGGACAGGTGGTTGAGATGGCTCCGGCCCGGACCATCTTCACAAAATCTGTATTCTCTCATCCCTATACGGAAGGGCTGATGGTTTCGATTCCGCGGCTGGATACACCCGCCAATGAACGTCTGGATGCCATTCCGGGCGCCGTACCGCATCCGCTGGACCTGCCGAAAGGCTGTAAATTCGGTCCGCGCTGCAAATACTGCACGGAACAGTGTATTGAAGAAGAACCGCAGTTAAAGGAAGTTATGCCGGGACAGCAGGTCCGCTGCTTCCATGCCAACAAGGAGGAGCGCCATGCAAGACTCGCAAAGTAAAAATCAAAAGCCGCTCTTGCGCATCAGCAACCTGAAGCAGTATTTTCCGCTGAAAGCCAAAGGATTATACGTCAAGGCCAATGACGGCATCACGCTCGATATTTATGAAGGGGAGACCCTGGGTCTGGTCGGTGAATCCGGCTGCGGCAAGTCTACCTTCGGACGTACGCTGCTGCAGCTTTATAAACAAACCGATGGCCGCACCATGTATTACGGCAGATCCCTTTATGACCTGGCGCCAAAATACGTAGAAAAGACCATCAAAGATCTGGAGAAAAACAAGAAAAAACTGGCTGAACTGGAACAGAAACGGGACGCTATCGAAAAAGAATACGAAGCCATGCCCGATGGAGCTGAAAAATATCAAAAGCGGAACGTGCTGGATGCAGCCCGTAAAGCCGCCAACGATGTTTTTCTCGATATGACCAACCTGCTGGGCGGATTCATCCTGGCAGAAGACACCCGCCCGGTGATCGATGCCTTCAGCGAAGTATACAAAATCAGCGCCCGTCTCCACAAAGAAAATATCGCTCTTGAAGAGGCCAATCTGGATCTTGCCGACGCAGAATTCGAGCTGAAAAAGGCAAAGGAAGAAGGGAAAAGCACTTCCTCCGCAGAGAGCAAAACTCAAAAGGCAAAAAGCAAAACGAAGGAGATTCAGTCTAAAATCGATGGGATTCGCAAAGAGCTGGCACAGGCAGAGAAGCGAATCGAAGATATGCGCAAAGCTTATAAAGATAACGCTGAATTTCAGCGTCTGGAAGGATTCCGGGATGATGGGATCGACCTTGCCCGGCTGAATTACGAGGAGATCCGCCTGCTGCGTACCGATCTGCAGATGATCTTCCAGGATCCTTATTCTTCGCTGAATCCGCGCATGACCGTCGGACAGATCATCTCCGAAGGGCTGTTCGCGCATAATTATTTCAAAAAAGCTGATGAACGCATGCAGGAATATATTCTCAAGGTCATGGATGATGCCGGGCTGCAGCCCTATTTCGTACACCGCTATCCGCACCAGTTTTCCGGTGGGCAGCGTCAGCGTATCGGTATTGCCCGCTCGCTGGCGGTCCAGCCGCGATTTGTGGTATGCGATGAAGCGGTCTCTGCCCTGGATGTCTCCATTCAATCCCAGATCCTGAACCTGCTTCAGGATCTCAAGGAACAGCAGAACCTGACCTATTTATTCATCACCCATGATATGTCCGTGGTGAAATATATCTCCAACCGTATCGGCGTGATGTACCTCGGAAATCTGGTCGAACTGGCCGGTTCGCAGGAGATTTTCGATCATCCGCTGCATCCCTATACCGAAGCGCTGATGAACGCTATCCCGACCACGGATGTGGTTAACGGGAAGGAAATGCAGATCCTCGAAGGAGATATACCTTCTCCGGTCAATCCGCCTGCCGGCTGTAAATTCCACACCCGCTGTAAGTACTGTACGGAAATCTGCAAACATCAGATTCCCGAATGGGTGGAAGCCGCTCCAAACCACTTCGTGGCCTGCCACCACAGACTGAGTGAGGAGTGAGGAGTTACAAACTACTGGCCCCTGACTACTGCCTATGATGTTTCGAGGAAAATTTGACCGGGCGCAAGCCCTTCAGAAAGAACAGATGCGGGGACGCGATCTGGCGTATGATGACGAGGATATCGAAAACAAGCTCGAGAAACACGACACCCTCGCCATGATCCTCGCTGCCCTGCTAACCTTCCTGCCGGCTGCCCTGATCGCGCTCGGCATCATCTGCCTCGCCGGCTGGCTGTTTTTATTCAGATAGATCATGATACAAGAGATGCTCACCGCATACCGCGCACCGGCACCTGCCCACTGATCACTGAAGACTGACAACAGGAGTATTATGACTAACTTTGACCCAAAATACGTACTTGACACCTTCAAATCCCTGCTTGCGATTGACAGCACCACCGGACAGTTCCGGGAGATCCAGAATTGGGTCATCGCTGAGATTGAAAGGCTGGGTTTTCCGTATACTGTCACCCATAAAGGCGGTGTGCTTGCGGACCTGGGCGGGGAAGGCAACGCCCTTGCCATCGCTGCCCACCTTGACGATATCGGGCTGATGGTCCGTCATATCAATGCGGACGGTACGCTGAATGTCTGCGCAGTCGGCGGACTTTATCCGGTCTACTGTGTGGGTGAAAACGTCCGCATTTATACCGGGGACGGGAAAGTAATCACCGGCACCGTTTGCCGCACACCGAATTCGATCCATGTCACCGAGGAAGAGATCCGCACCACCATCGGAGATTTCCGCAAAAATATCTGTGTCGTGATCGATGAGCCGGTCCATAGCGCAGCCGAAACCAGAGCACTCGGCATTGAAACCGGTGATATGATTGCGCTCGAACCGCGTTTCACCATGACCAACGGTTATATCAAGAGCCGCTTTATTGACGATAAAGCCTGCGCTGCCACCCTGTTCAATGTGATGAAAACCATCCGGGATCAAAAGCTTATACCCGGACGCAAAGTGTACGCATACTTTTCCTGCTATGAGGAGATTGGTCACGGGACCACCTGGCTGCCGGCTGATGTAAAAGATATCCTATCCATTGATATCGCCCCGACAGGCCCGGAACAGAATTCCGAAGAACACCTGGTTACGATCTTCGCAAAAGACAGCCGCTATCCTTATCACGTTGAGATGACAAAAGAGCTGCGGGATATCGCCCGCCGGGAAGGCATTGATTTTGTGATGGATGTCTTCACTCCTCATTACGGGACAGATGGAGACACTTCCGTAGCCGCAGGCTATGACATCCGCCATGCCGCCATCGGCCCCGGCACCGCCAACAGTCATGGCTATGAACGCACCCACATCGACGGTCTGAAAAACACCTATGCACTGACTTTGGCTTACATCCAAAATAATTACAGTTGACCGGCTGTCATCTGAATTTCCGGAGGCTGCCGGTCAAAGGAAGAAGACAGAATGAAGGGGAATCGTTGAAGAGAAAGAAGTGGCTGAATTGCATTTTTGGGACAGCAGTCCTGATTTGCAGCTGCAGCAGGAGCACACTGCCTGACCCTCAGGTGATCCACGGACCTGAACGTACAGCGACCGGCCACATCTACATGAGCAGCGCTGTTCCAACCGGACAGGCTTCGACACCGATAAGTGCATTCACCGCAACACCTTCAGCGACTGTTCTGTTTTTTACCCCGACTGTGACGCCTGTTCCGTCAGTGACACCGGTCCTGATTAATTATGAAGTGCCCGTTATTTCCCAGGAGGGGCTGTTTCTGAAGGGTGTTCCCACCGGCGTAGGCTGCGTTCCGGCCTGTATTGAGATGATGACAGCCTGGTGGAACAGCGTCAATGATGCAAATCCGGTATTGAGCGCTCAGGAAGTGATCGACCGCAATGCGGAACAGGGACTTTATGTTGCCGGGCGGGGCATGTCTTCCATGAGTGCAGCCGATGAGCTGGCAGAGATCGGCTATACGCATCATATGTACCTGAACAGCTCAAAAGAAGCACTTCTGGCTGCCTTCCGGGATCATGGACCGGTCGGCGTGCTGGTAAAAACCAACTGGGTGCCGACCACCATGAACCATGCGGCAGTGCTCACCGCTTACGATGAAACTACAGACAGTGTAACGCTCAATGACCCGTTTTACGGTTCCGAGGTGAGCTGGAGCTGGGATGCCTTTGACGGTATCTGGGGCTTGAACTATGCCGGCGACCGGGACTACAGCGGAGAGGTGGTCCGGAGGGTGTTTTTTGAGATATACCCGGAGTAAAATAAGAGATAAGAGATAGGAGATGGGAGTAAGGAATATGGAATACAGGATCGAACATGACTCAATGGGGGAGATGCAGGTTCCCACTGATAAATATTGGGGCGCACAGACCCAGCGCAGCTATCAGAATTTCCGCATCGGCACGGAAAAGATGCCGAAAGAAGTCATCACTGCATTCGCCTATCTCAAAAAAGCAGCCGCCATGGCAAATTTCAGGCTCGGTAAGCTGTCAGAAGAAAAACTGAACGCCATCAATGCCGCTGCAGATGAGATCCTCGCAGGCAAACTGGATGACAACTTTCCGCTGGTCGTCTGGCAGACCGGCTCCGGTACACAATCCAACATGAATGTGAACGAAGTCATCGCCAACCGGGGCAATGAGATCGCGGGGAAAAAACTGCTGCATCCCAATGATGACGTAAACAAGAGTCAGAGCTCTAACGATACCTTCCCGACTGCCATGCACATCGCTGCGGTATTTGAGATCCGGGAAAAGCTGCTGCCTGCCATGGATACCATGATCGAAACCTTCCGGCGCCTGGAGAAAGAAAATGAAGGAATCATCAAATCGGGACGGACCCATCTGCAGGATGCCACCCCCATCGCCTTTTCACAGGAGATCAGCGGCTGGCGCAATATGCTGGAGGTAAGCAGGGACCAGATCGAGGCCGCGATCCCGGGCATTTCACGGCTGGCGCTGGGCGGCACTGCCGTTGGCACCGGGCTCAATGCTCCGAAGGGATTCGCAGAAGAAGCAGCAAAGGCTGTCTCGGAACTCACCGGTTATTCCTTTGTGACCGCGGAGAACAAATTTCACTCTCTGACGTCCAAGGATGAATTGGTCTTCATGCACGGGGCACTGAAGGCCCTGGCTGCGGACCTGATGAAGATCGCCAATGACGTGCGCTGGCTGGCTTCCGGTCCGAGAGACGGGCTTGAAGAGAACACGATCCCCGCCAATGAACCGGCCAGCTACATCATGCCGGGGAAAGACAACCCCACCCAGTGTGAGACCATGACAATGGTGGCTGTCCAGGTGATCGCCAATGACACTGCGATCGCTTTCGCAGCTTCCCAGGGGAATTTTGAGCTCAATGTCTTCATGCCGGTGCTGATCTATAACTTTCTGCAGTCCGTGCGGCTGCTTTCGGACGGGATGCGCTCCTTCAACGACAATTGTCTGGCCGGGCTCAAGGCAAACCGGGACGTGATGCGGCACAATCTCTATAACTCGCTGATGCTGGTCACCGCCTTGAATCCTTATATCGGCTATGAGAACGCTGCCAAAACCGCCAAACTGGCCTACGAAAAGAACATCTCCCTGCGCGAAGCCTGTGTCAGGCTCGGTTTCATGACAGCAGAGAAATTCGACGAAGTCTTCCACCCGGAAGAGATGGTGTAAAATGGAGAAGTCAAACGAATCTATTAAAAGAACACTAATAATCGTCTTTTATACTGAGTCTGTTAGCGGGAATGCTGATTTTGATCAATCGGGACTTGCTCCACTTTGAATATCGCTATCCATTCGCCCGGACATTTTCTCCTGAGATCGATCCAAAAGGGAATTATGTCATCTCCGACAGCGTTTCCCTGAAACGCGGCACCTATACGCTCCATTTCAACAGCTATGCCGATGGGAGAGGCAGCGGCTGCTATGTAATAGACTCTAACGAAATAATTCTTCATACTTCCGACATTCCCATGGGAAAGGCCTCCGTTTCTACACGATTTGAGATCGAAACGTCCGCTGCTGTACGAATCGGTTTCAGCTACTCTCCGGAAAGCGGAATGATAGAGACAGGCAGCATCGAGATAGAGAGCGACAACGTTCTTTACAGGGACTCTCTTCTAAGACATGCCGTTATCTCTTTATTTGTGAGTGTTGCTTTCATTTGGCTTGCATTTCGTCTTATAAAACCTGATTTTTCTGAAATTATCCACAAAAAAACCGGATTGAATTACACATATCTCGAGAGGGTCTTCCTATATTTACTGCTTCTTACCATATTTACATCCTGGCCACTGTTTGATCCGAATACTTTTCCTGAGGGCGACGATTTTTATTTCCATCTGTCACGGATCGAAGGAATAGCAGCAACCATCAAAGCAGGATACTTTCCTCCCAGGATACTGCTGGGTTGAATGCTCGACTATGGCGTTGGCAGTGAATTTTACTATCCCAATCTGTTCTTCATGTCAGCACCTGTTCTCAGGCTGCTTGGCTTTTCCGCAATTTCAGCTTTGAAGAATTTTTATATTTTCTGCACATTCTCCTCATTACTGACGATGTACATTGCCGGGAAAAAAACGGACAGTGCAGAGACTTATGCGGTGTTTTTGCTTCACTGCTTTATGCATTTGCGTCATATCGGTTGATTTGTATCTATTACAGAAACGCAACCGGAGAAATACAGGCTTTCATATTCTACCCGCTCATTGTTTGGGGGCTCTATGAGATCCTTGGCGGAAACACAAAGAAATGGAAAGTATTCGCCTTTGGTTTCTTCGGAATGCTGATGTCTCATATGATCAGTCTGGCAATAGCAGGAGTACTGTGCGCGGTTTACCTGCTGTTCTCAATTCAAAAAATCATCCAGAACCGGGATATTTTGACAGCATTGCTGAAGGCTTCATTTATTACAATCCTTTTAGGTGCTTTCTTTTTGTTTCCGATGATTGAACAAACACTGAAAACCGATCTCTTGATCAATTCCTATATCGGAGGAGATTACCTGAACTGGGATGGCATTTATGAATCGAATCTATCCACATTTACAAATCTTTTCCTGCCCTTCGATCCCTGGCGAACACCTGACAAAATATGGATCGGTCCACATCCGGGCTGGATCCTGCTGGCAGTGCCGATGCTGAAACTGTTCCTGCTCTTTCAAAAAAAGATGCAAAAATCAAAACAGCAGATCGATTCCTCGTCCTTAGCTTGATCCTTCTTTTGATATCCACAGACCTTTTTCCGTGGAGACTTTTCCACAGCCTTTTGGTGCGGATCCAATTTTCCTGGAGACTGCTGAGTCCCGCTATCGTCCTGCTGTGTCTTGCAGGCGAAATTTATTGCAATCTCCTGTATACTTCGTATACGCAAAAGAAACTGATCCTTACTTGTATTTCTTGTGCCGCTGCTCTTTCCGGCATGTCAATTCTGATTTATACATACACAAACAGATTAATTCCTGTCACTGAGCTATATCTGACAAACAAAATCATCAACCCCGTGGAATATAAACCGGAAACCCTGTCCCTTTCATTTGTAGTACAAAACAAAGACCAGATATCAGTGGATGGCAGCACTTCCAACATTACGGATTACAGGAGAAACAAACTCGGCTATAATTTTTCCTATAAGCGAATTTCACAGGATGAGGCCGCGGACTACTCCGTTCCGCTGGTTTATTATTACGGATATACCGCAGAATTGACCGATGGATCAGGGAATGCAAAGAGCATTCCGGTAACAAGAGATAATATCGGATTGGTGGCGGTCAACGATGAAGGCCAGCCGAAAGGCAGCTTTCATATACATTATGAGAAAACCGAAGTCCAAAAAGCAAGTGAATTATGCTCTCTTTTGACCTTTTTGAGCATCATCTGTAAGTATGTTTATAAGAAGAAAACAGGATCATAAATGACTAAAAAACCGCTCACTTCGATTTATTCGATCCTTATTAAAGAGTTTTTGACTTCTACGCATCTGTAGAGTATAATGAAATACGATGAAGAGATATTTAATAGTGAAAGTAAAACATCATGCTTCTAATTCTTTCTGAATTACCGTTTTTTTTATTGGTTGCAGGAAAAGGAAAAACACCGTTGCTAATAAGTACAGCAATATTATCTGTTATTCTTGGTGTTGCATTGATCATTCAAAACAAAAAAAGAATACAAATCCATTTCGGTATTGAGTATCCGCTTCTGACAGGGATTACGGGATTTTTTTTCGCGACGCTTTTTTATCTCAGATGGAATACATCCGGACGAATCACAACATTAGCTGATATTGTTCACATGCCAACAAAACAGGCCTGTATTCTCATCACTTTACTGTTGACTATTTTATCACTACAGGGAATTAGCAACCTTATAAAGATTTTTTTCTCTCTGTTCGATAAAAGGTACGATCACAATTTTTATCAAACAAATGCTAAATTTATAGTTATATTTATTGCTTTCACAACAATTCTGGTTTTGTTCCTAAATTCCAGAAATTCTCCCTTCTACCCTTTCAATACCTGGGTGGATCCCAATACGATGTTCACAGTGGGGAAAGGTGTTCTGAAAGGATACGTTCCTTACAGAGACTTATATGAACAAAAAGGCCCTCTTCTCATTTTTATACACACTTTTGGTGCTGTTGTTTCTTACGACACTTTTATTGGAATATGGTTTTTAGAATTAATCGCTTGTTTTGCTTTTCTAATTCTAATCTACAAAATCACATCTATATATTTTAGCAGAAACTCCATTATTATCGTTCCATTAACGGCAGTAATCATCTACAGTTGTAAGGCCTTCAAAGCCGGCGACTTAGCAGAAGAATATAGTCTCCCCTTTTTAGCATACACATTGTATCTTGGGATCAAAGCATTAGAAACAAATGACTTACCATCGAAACAAGAATTTTTTTTGATAGGAGTAACATCCGGATGTGTTTTCTGGATGAAATATTCTTTGGTTGGTCTTTATATAGGATGGTTTATATCCTTGTTGTTCTATGCTATCCTAAAGCAGAAATTAAAGATATATATTAGAGGAATACTCTTGCTTATCACTGGAGTTTCTACCATTACAATGCCTATTATTCTGTATTTTATATTAAATTCAGCAGAAAAAGATTTGTTCCGCGCATATTTCTATAACAACATTTTTTATTACGCAAACAACCAATTTTCTTTCACAGAAAAAATGCTCACCGGTATTTCATACTGCGAAAGATTTATTCCAGTACCTCTTATCATATCTCTATTAGGTTTGCTTTGGACAATAATTCACAAAAAATGGAAATTGCTGTATATTCTTTTGTTATCCTTTACGGGCATGTACATATTTGTGTTTATCGGAGGGGTAAATCATATTTACACAAGCTTTGATTTAAGTTTGTTTTCCTTATTTGGTTTTTGGTTTTTATTGGATCTAATTGAGAAGACGCCTTACCTGTTAGAGAAAACAACAGATATTCTACGTGGAATATCTTTGATATCACTCACAATCAGTTTAATCTATCTTTGTTTTGCCTCATGCAATTTACGTTTTTTGGAATTTTCTAAAGAATCATTGATGCAATTTCAAATGAAAGAAATCATCGAACGCTCAAACATAAAAAACCCAACTATTTTTTCCTATAAAATCGGGGATCCTGGTATTAATACAGTAACCGGATCGATTCCAAATCTCCAATACTTTTGTCATTATTATAATGACAAATTTACAGAGATAGCAGAAGAGCAAGAGAAATGCATAAAAGATCAATGTGCTGATTACATTATTACAATTACAAAATGGGATTATAAATATCCAACTTTCGATACTTATGACCACCAAGGCAGTCTCGTCGGCATGGCAGACGAAGTTTTAGAATATTATCACTATTACACACCGAAAAAAAGGTAGCTGATGATAATCAGCTATTCTGAATAAGAAGTACACGAGGAATGATTTCACTGCTGCCGCGAAGCCGGTACAACTGGACCGTCCCTGTGATGCGTCAATAATGTGCGGTTATTTTTTCTTCTTCAAAATTGCTGGATGCCAATCAATTGCAGACAGTTTAACTAACAAACCATACATTTAACCGAGGACATTCGTTATAATAAACACTGTCATGAAGAAAATCGTGCTGATCCTCCTGATTTTATGTCTGATGCTGGGTGCTTTGTTTCTGGTCAACCGGGATTTGATGCACTTTGAGTACAGCTTCCTGGGCAAACGGACTTTTGACCCGAAACTGGACGCAAAGCGGAGCTACCTGCTCTCCGAAACCTTCGCGCTGAAACCGGGAACATATGAACTGTGTTTTTACGGCAGCGTTGAAGGAAGAGGCAGCTCTGTCTATCTTGCCCGCGATGATGGGAATATATTCACAGGTTTTGATCTGGAAAATGGACAGGATGAGCAGAAGGAGCCTTTCACAGTCAGCGGCAGTACAGAAAACCTGCGCATCGGCGTCAGCTACGATCCGGAGACCTCCGCCGTTAACGTCCGCAAGATCAGTGTCATTTCCGATCATGTGCTTTACAAAAGCTCTTTGCTCCGGCACGGAACGATCAGCCTCTTCATCCTGATTACTGGCTTTCTGCTTATACTGCGAATCACCAGACCGGAGCTGATCTATAAACTGATACCCGCCTTCCGTAGCCGCGGAAATGAAACTGATTTTTGGCTGCTCACACTGCTCTCCCTCACCATCTCCCTCCCGCTGCTGCTGCCGGACAGCTACGGATTGGCTGAGGACATGTTCTTCCACCTCTCCCGCATCGAAGGCATCACACAGGGTATACAGGCTGGATATTTTCCCGTCCGCAACGAACTTTTCTGGCTGAAGAATTACGGCTACGGCACCGGCTACTTTTATCCGGACCTTTTCCTCTATTTCCCGGTACTGCTGCGGCTGCTGGGATTTTCCCTCCTCACCTGCTATAAGATATTCATGGTCGTATGCACATTCTTCTCTCTGGGGAGCTTCTATCTTACTGCCAGGATCATCGCCAAAAACCGCTTTGCGGGACTTGCGTCCGCCATTCTCTTTGGGTTCTGCGCTTACCGCTGCATCGCCGTTTTCTACCGCGGGGCAGTCGGTGAAGCACAGGCATTCATCTTTATGCCGCTGATCGTGCTGGGACTTTATTACATCTTCAGCGGGGAACCGGAACGCTGGTGGGTCTTTGCTCTGGGCTTCTGGGGACTGCTAAGCTGTCATATTATCAGTCTCGTATTAGCCGCAATCATTACAGCCGTCTTCCTGCTGCTGAATATCAAAACTATTTTCGAAAACCGCCAGATCCTCTTTGGACTGATAAAATCCGTACTCGCAACAGTGCTTTTAGGCGCTGGATTTCTGCTTCCCATGATGGAACAGATGAATGGCAATGATCTGCTGATGAACATTCTCGTTTCCAGTAAACAGGGAGGTCTAACGCCAAACAATATCAATCCGGTGCAAAACCTGCTGGTGTTCTTCCATGACTGGCAATATGACACGAATTATTTCCGAACCATATATCCGGGATGGATGCTGTTGGCAGTCCCCATGATGCGGCTTTACCTGCTTTTCCGAAAAAAAAGTGTACCGAAAGCATCTGATGTGATGCTGGGATTCGGCATCGTCCTGATGATCTGCAGCACAGATGTTTTGCCGTGGAAATATCTTGTCTGGCTGCTCAACCGCATCCAATTCACCTGGCGGCTGCTGGCACCGGTGAGTGTCCTGCTGCCGATCTGCGGCGGAATTTTCTTTGCAGAGCTCGTCTCCGAACAGTCCTCATGGCTGTTCACATCGCTGCTTACACTCGCCTGTGCTGCCTGCTCTTTTCCCATTTATCAGGATACCATCCAAAACCGCACCGTTCCCGAAGATGAGTTCATCATGCAGGACAACCGTATTGCCGGAATGGAATATATGCCGATAGGGCTCAGCGCGGAATTTATCGATAAAAACCGTGACACAGTGGGCGTTGTTCCACCTGAAATCAATATCACTTCTCACAAACGAAGAGGGTTGTCCTTCAGCTTCTCTTTTGAATATGAAGGAGAATCTGACTCATTGGCGTTCACCGTACCATTGATCCGATACTACGGATATAAAGGCACGTTCACAAATTCCGACAAAGTAACAGTCCCGGTCAAAGTCGAAAAAAGTGAAAACGGACTCGCGCTTGTCCGGCTTTCCAATGTGAACAGCGGATCTGTGCTGGTCAGCTATCAAAAAACTGCATTTGAGAAAACCGGAGAAATGATCTCGCTCGCTGCAGTCATTATAACGATTTCTTCGATTGTCAGAAAAAAAACAAAAATTAATATCAACTGATTCATCAAAATCAGCGATCAATGGTTCGTGATAATATGAAAAGAAAAACTATAATCCTACTGATAACAGCTGTAATTGCCTGTGCCCTGTTTTTTGTCAACCGGGATCTTTTCCGGTATGAAAAAATTTTCGTTTACCACCGCACTTTTACTGAGGAAATAGACAGGAAAGGCGACTATATTCTTTCTACAGAGCAGATGACGCTAAAACCCGGAACCTACCTGGTGACTGTTGAAGGGAACTTTTCCGGTAAAGGCAGCGGCTACTTTCTTATCGATGCCGCAGAAGAAAAAATTATGGCATCTGATTTTCCCTATGCGGAAACAGTCGCTGAAAAACAATTCACAATTCGCGAAAACGCAAAACAACTGCGTTTCGGAATCTCCTGGGACCCCGCATCGAAAACACTGGATATCGATCGGTTCATCATCCGGTCCGACCATGTACTGTATAAAAAATCTTTATTAAAACACTTTGTGATTTCCGGAGCAATCATAATTCTCGGGGGCATAGTTCTTCTGCGCTTTATCTCACCTGAATTTTACAGAAATATCTTTCCGTATCTGTCAAAACCCGAAAATGAGCGGATGATTTTAATGATTCTTTTCCTCACATTGCTCACCGCGATACCGTTTTTCCGCAGCGACACCTATGTCAACGGAGATGATTTTTATTATCACATGCGTCATTTGAAAGGAATTGCAGCGTCTCTGCGTGCCGGACATTTTCCTGTACGGATCCTGCTGGACTGGATCGAAAACTATGGTTACGGCAGCGGTTTCTATTACCCGAACATGCTGCTCACATTTCCCGCTGTCCTGATTTTATGCGGCTTTCATGAGATAGCTGCTTATGAAATATTCACCACGATCTGCACCTTTTTCTCTCTGCTGACGATGTTCCTCACGGTACGGCGCATCAGTAAATCAGAAAAAACAGCTCATATGGCAATAATGATATATGCATTTGCAGCATATCACCTGATCGACATATATTACCGGGCCGCACTGGGTGAAATTCAAACCTTTATCTTCCTGCCGCTGATCATTTTAGGCCTGTATGAAATATTCAACGGTCATACAGAACGCTGGTGGATCCTGGCAATAGCCTTTACAGGTTTGCTGTGGTGTCATCTCATAAGCCTTGCTCTTGCAGGTGTTTTCACTGCAGTCTGGCTTCTGTTTTTCGTCAGAAGGATATTCTCAGACAGAAAAATATTCTTTGCATTCGTTAAAGCTGTTCTTTTGACGCTTGGTCTCGGAATGTGGTTTCTGCTGCCAATGGCGGAACAATCCGCAACAAACGAACTAAAAATCAACATGATCATGTTTTCGCCTGACGCAGAGCCTTTCGGAAGCAGCAGCAAACCGCGAAGCCTGCTGTTATTCTTCTATGACTGGAACTATAACGATCCGGTACGTCAGGTATATCCCGGCTGGACATTCCTGATCATTCCTCTCCTTAGGCTTCTTCTTTTACGAAGAAAAGAGAACAGTCTGATGAAGCTTGCCGATCATATGACACTTTACGGTTTCATCGCCATGATCATGTGCACTTCTCTTTTCCCATGGGAGATTTTCATCCAATTTTTATATCGTATTCAGTTTGCCTGGCGAATCATGATGATCAGCACGGTTTTTCTCTCAGTCAGCTGTGCTGTTTATGCGGCTGCGCTTGCCGGTAAATATCTGTCCAAATTCACGCAATATCAACAATTGATTCCGGTCTTTCTTCTTTGCATTATCTGCGGAGGTCCGATTCTTTTCGAAGCGCTGACACTGCATGCCTATCCCATGGATTATTACCGCTATATTGAAAACTCCAATTTTCTCAGCGGGTCCGAATATCTTCCCGAAAAACTGGAAAGAAATATGATCGAAAAAATCGGTGACCATGTGATCAGTGATAACCCGGATTTCGTAATGACATCCTTTGTCCGAGAAGGTCTGTCCGTTACCTGGGATTACACCCTGCCGGAAGACAGCAGCAATGTGATCATGCAGGTCCCGCTGGTTTATTACACAGGCTATCGAGGATATCAGACCACAGACAGCGAAACAGCCATTGAGATCCCGATATCGAAAAATGAGATCGGTCTCATCACCGTAAGCAGCGGAGACCATCCGACAGGGCAGATCAATGTGAGATATGTGAAAACGCTCATGCAGCACATCGGCGACAGCATCTCCCTCCTGACAATTCTTGGCTGCATGTTTTATGGATTCAGGCAAAAGAGGCAAACAAGAAAATGAAACTTTCCCGTCAAAAGGCAGCAAGTCTGCTGACAATTCTTTTTCTTATAAATCTCGCACTGGTCAATCGTGATCTGTTCAGGTTCGAATATCATGACCCTTATGACCGCAGTTTTTCACCAAAAGAAAACGATAAAGGCTACTATTATCTCGGTGAGACAATCTTCCTGAAACCGGGGGTGTATCGATTAGAGCTCTCCGGAGAGCTTCCTCAGAGCAGTTCCGAAATCTCACTGGTCAGCAGCGACGGAGCAGTTCTTTATGCAGAAGAATTTGAAAGTTCTGATGGCATTGCGGTCTTCATCCGGACAGCCGCAAAATGTTCGCTTACGACTGAATTATGATCCGCAAAGCGGACCGATCCAGATAAACCATATTCAAATCAGCTCCGAACACGTTCTATATAAAGGAACAATTCTCAGACATGTCATCGTCAACCTGATTTGCAGTCTGGTTTACCTTATTCTTTTGCTCCGTATCCTGAAACCCTATCTGATTTTTCGCTGGTGGCCTTTTCTTGCAGACAAAAAAAATGAATGGTCCCTGTTTTTTTTGATACTGCTGACACTGCTTGTGTGCCTTCCTTTGTTCCATCCCGGAAAATATATTGAAGGTGCCGACACAAATTTTCATCTGTGTCGTCTGAGTGCAGTTGCAGCCAACCTGAATGCAGGTCTCTTCCCGCCAAGAGTTGAGCTGTTCTGGCTGGATAACATCGGTTACGGTGTCGGTTTTATTATACTTCTTGTCAGTACAGACCTGTTTCCATGGCAGATGATCCAACCATTTTTAAACGACATACAATTCACCTGGCGTCTGGTTCAGACAACCGTGATTTTTCTGAGCATTTCCGGCGGCATCTATGTCAGCAGGTTCTGCCTCACCGATCAAATAACCCGCCGCGTGTTTCTCGTACAACTACTGATTTGCACAATACCTGCCGTTATGGCAGTCGCAAGCATAAGGCAGCACAGGCTTCATGATAGCAATGAGTTCTATCTGCAAAATCATCATACATACGGCAGTGAATACATGTTCCCGGAACTGAGTCGAAAATATATCAAGGAAAACATCAGTACTTTGACAGATAATGCCGGAAACGCTTCTTTCAGTGATTTTCGACGGAATGATCTCAAAATTGAATTCGCTTATAATGAGAACCGGGAAAATGAGATCGACTTTACCGTTCCTTTCCTTTACTACAAAGGATATGCCGCAGCAGTCCGGGATGCTGATGACAAGACAATGAAATTGTCAGCCGAAGCGGCAGAGAACGGATTTGTCCGGATAAGAGGGAATGCTCCTCCTCATGGACACATAAGCGTTTGGTATGATGGAACAATCATACAGAAAATCAGCGATATAATCAGTCTTCTCACCCTCACCGGATGTATCCTGTTTGCGCTGCGAAGGAAGAGAATTCATCTATAATTATTGGAAACAACAGTTATAAGGAGTAAGAATTATGCCGAAGATCACCTTTATGGGCGCCGGCTCCACCGTATTTGCCAAGAACGTCCTTGGCGACAGCATGATGACCCCGGCATTGGAAGAAAGCACCATTGCCCTCTACGACATCGATGCCACACGCCTGCAGGAATCCGCAGCGATGCTCGAAGCCATCAACCGCGGCAACGGCTCAAAGGCTCACATCGAGACCTGGCTCGGCGTGGAAAACCGCAAATCCGCACTGCAGGGCGCAGATTATGTAATCAATGCCATCCAGGTCGGCGGATACGATCCCTGCACGATCACGGATTTTGAGATCCCGAAGAAATATGGTCTGGAACAGACGATTGCCGATACCCTTGGCGTTGGCGGTGTATTCCGGGCACTCCGCACCATCCCGGTGATGATGGACTTCGCCCGGGACATGGAAGAGGTCTGCCCCAACGCCTGGTTCCTCAACTACACAAACCCCATGGCGATGCTGACCGGTGCCATGCTGCGCTATACGCAAGTCAAGACCGTCGGATTATGTCACAGTGTTCAGGTCTGCGCACCGACCCTGCTCAATGAACTGGGTATGGGATACGATGACTCAGTACAATATAAGATCGCCGGCATCAACCACCAGGCCTGGCTGCTGGAATGTACCCGCAGCGGGGAAGATCTTTATCCCGAAATCAAACGCCGCGCCCTGCTGCTCAACGAAGGCAAACTGGACATCGGTCCCTTCGATGAGTGGGTAAAGCGCATGACCAACGGCGAACCGCGCCCGGGTGAATGGATAGACCACATGAAAGAAGAATATGATCTCTATCAGAAGACCGGACGTCACGGAGATATGGTCCGCCTGGAACTGATGCGCCGTTTCGGCTACTATATCACCGAATCCAGTGAACACAATGCAGAATATACGCCTTATTTCATCAAGAAAAACTATCCGGAACTTATCGAGCGCTTCAATGTGCCGCTGGATGAATACCCGCGCCGCTGCATCCGCCAGATCGAGGACTGGAAAAAACGAGGTCATGAATTGACACAAAACCCGACACTGACACATGAACGTTCCCGGGAATATGCCAGTCACATCATGGAAGCAATGGAGACTAACATTCCCACCCAGATCGGCGGCAATGTCCTGAATAAGGGACTGATCACCAACCTGCCGCAGAACGCCTGTGTAGAGGTGCCCTGCCTCGTCGACAGGAACGGCATACAACCCACTGTGATCGGGGACCTGCCGGAACAGTGCGCGGCACTGAACCGCACTAACATCAATGTGCAGCTCATGACCATCGAAGCAGCCATGACCCTCCGCAAGGATGCGATCTACCAGGCTGTGATGCTGGACCCGCATGCTTCCGCAGAGCTTTCCATTGATGACATCGTCAGCATGTGCGATGAACTCATCGAAGCTCACGGTGACTGGCTGCCCAAATACAGGTAACAGGGATCAGGTAACAGGTAACAGGTAACAGGTAACAGGTAGAAGGCAGAAGATTGGCAGACCCGCCACCTTTTACCTTCTGCTTTTTACTTGATACCTGTTACCTTCTACCTGTTACCTGTTAAGTTCTGATCTGCAGCATCTCATCCAGGGTGCCGTCATCTTCAAACACCATCATGTCACGGATGGCAAGGTGCACCTGCTGACCGTCCCGCAGGTCTTTATGTTCATATCCGTTGGCGATCACCCGAACCAATGTATCCCCGATGCGTACACGGCAATCATCGACATCACCGAGATAGTACTGTTTTTCCAGCACACCTGAAAGAGGACCGACAGAGCTGAAATAAATATTCTCCGGCCTAATCGCCACATCCACCTTCCCGGTACGCGGACCATCATAAGCAACAGACTGTCCGTCCATTTCCGGGAAAACGATGCGTCCGTTTCCGGCTTCTCCCTTGAAAAAATCAATCTTACCCAGAAAATCAGCGACAAATTGGTTTACAGGTCGATTGTAAATCTCATCCGGAGTTCCGACCTGCTGGAAAACACCGCGATGAATCAGGAAAATGCGATCGCTCATTGCCATGGCTTCCGTCTGGTCGTGGGTAACATAAACCACGGTCATCCCCATCTTCTTCGAGATATCCTTGATCTCGAAGCGCATGGATTCCCTCAGCTTGGCATCCAGATTCGAGAGCGGCTCGTCCAACAGCAGCAGGTTCGGAGATGCCACCAGGGCCCTCGCCAGGGCTATCCGCTGCTGCTGACCGCCTGAAAGCTGACTCGGCAGACGGTCGGCATATTGGGTCAGATGGGTGATATCCAGAACCCGATCCACTTTCGTCCGAATATCAGATTTTGACAGCTTTTTGATGGTCAGCGGATAAGCCACATTATCAAAAACATTCATATGCGGCCAAACGGCATAACTCTGGAACACCATGCCGATATTGCGTTTTTCCGGCGGCAGAAACGTTTTTCCGCCGGAAACCAGCTGATCCCCGATGTACAATTCACCGGAGGTTGGTTTTTCGAAGCCAGCGATGATTCGCAGGAGCGTCGATTTTCCACAGCCGGAAGGACCAAGCAGGGTAACGAACTCTCCATCCTGAAAAGTCTCGTTTATTTCCTTCAGCACAACAGTATCGCCAAAAGCCTTGGAAATATGATTCAATTTTATGGTTGACATTGATTCGATCCTTTCTCAGATAGAGAACTCACCCTTTGTGAGCCGGTTTAGAATGAAGTTCAGCAGAATAACGATCAGCAAAATGCCGAATGCCATGGCACAGCTCATAGGCTGGCTGGTGAAAGTCCAGTACTCATAAAGCTGGAAACCGATCGTTTTGGTCGTGCTGGAATAAAGCAGCGTCGTCATCGAAAGCTCATAGAAGCTGGGTATGAAAATCAAAAACCAGCCCGCAGCGATCGAAGGGAAGATCAGCGGCCCCGTGATCCTGAACATGGTGGTAAGCCATCCCGCACCGGAAATCTGGCTGGATTCTTCCATGGAAACATGAATCTGGCTCATTGCCGAAACCACCGTCCGCATACCCATCATCATATATTTGATCAGATATGCGATGATCATGATGTAAGCCGTGCCGTAAATGTTGACACCGAAATTACCGCGCATCGTCATGATCAGCCCCAGTGCGATCACCACGGAAGGCGTCCCGGATCCCAAAGTGATCAGAAAATTCGGGATACTGCGTCCGTGAATCTTCGTACGCTGCAGCAGATAGCTCATCACACAGGCCACCACCAGACCCACCGTCGCAGTGATCGAGGCATAGATCAGCGAATTCTTCAGGCAGCCCAGGGTCTCCGTGCGGGCAAAGACTGTCGTCCAGTTGGCTGTTGTGAAATTATTGGGTGCCCATACATTTTTCCCCACGTCCACCTTAAAAGAGGTATTTAAGATCGTGATAAAAGGAATCAGCACCATAATCACCGCGAAAAGTGTAACGATCAGCGTCATCGGAATGCGCCAGGAGCGCAGATCCACGATTGCAGGCTGAACTGATTTTCCGGAAACGGTGACATACTGACGCTTCGCCAGCACCACATCCGAAATAAACAAAATGATAAGTGCCACGATCATCAAAACCACAGACAGCGCAGTTGCGTCATTCAGCCCCTGCTGTCCTAATGCGACATATTCCACAATACGGGTCGTGACCGTACTGACATTGCCCGGCTTCCCGATGATGGAGGGGATGCCGTAACAGCTGGCAGCACTCACGAACACCAGCAGCGCACCCGCGATCAGGGAAGGCGTCATCATCGGCAGGGTAATGCGCGCGACCGTCATCAGCGGAGAAGCACCGGAAATTCGGCTTGCCTCTTCCAGAGAAGGATCCATCTTTTCCATGGCACGGGAGATGGTGATAAAGGCGTAGGGATAATAAAAGGAAGTCAGCACCCAGATCATTCCCGGCAGGGTATAGACATTCAGCGGACCGGGGGCGTCACTGAGGTGGAAAAGCATCCGCAGCCATTGATTGATCGACCCCACATTCGGGTTCATCAGCCTCAGCCATGCCATTGCACCCACATAGGGCGGCACCATATACGTGACCACAAAGAGCGCACGGAAAAACTTCTTTCCATAAAGATTCGTCCGTCCGACCAGCCAGGCCAGCGGGAAAGCGATCAGTGTACCCAGGATCATGGTGCAGATTGCCGCCAGGAAGGTATTCTTTAATGCGGTCAGATTCATCGGATAGGTATAAAGCCGCTGAAGCGTTTCCAATGAGAAAGAGCCGTCCGGGAAGAGAGCCTTGATGATCATATAGATCACCGGCATCAGTTGGAAGAACAGCAAAAAGTCAACGATCAGCAGGATCATCATCCATTTTATATCCGGTTCCCAGCGGCGCTCCGCATTCATCAGCAGTGCCAGTAAAACCATATCCAGCATCAGGATCACACCGATCAGGACCGCAGTCTTACTGTTGGAAATGATGAGCTGCCAGAGCCAGGATATGTCATTGTCCGCGATCATATGGAAAGCAGTCAATTGGGATTCTTTGCTGCGGACAGTCTTTTTCAGTGTATTGACATTCTCTGTGATGCGGCTTTCCGTTGAACCACAGCTGATAAAGAAAACCTGCATCAGCATCGCCTGACGTTCACTGCCGCTGAGACCTTCCATGAGCTTTTCCGCTTCCGGAGGAAGAGATAGCCCCTCATCAACCACGCAAAGGAGCAGCTGCTGACGGAAATCAGAAGCACTGTTTTCCGGGATCGCTGTGATCGTCTTCCGGTTTCCGGCAGCTACCTTCGGGCCGCCGACAAGATAGGCTGTATAGAGCAGCTTATAAGCCATGTCAGGCTCATCCGCATCCTCCGGCAGTTCCGAACTTTTGCTCTGAGTCTTCCAGGTTTCCGAGAGGAGTTCCCTGACGATCCCGTCCAAAACCGTGCGGTCGTCTTCTGGTAATCGTTTCAGCTCCGGTTCCAATTTGTTTTTCCAGGCATCCGAAACATCCCGCGTGAGGGCATAAATCGCCTGATAGGCATTTTCAGAACTGAATCCCGATGCAGCAAATTTTTTCTGTGCCCGGATCCCCATAAAAACCAGCGCCGCACCTATCAAAAATATAACGGCCAATCCGATTTTTGTGATCATCTGCTGCGGATCCCGCTGTGGGTTTGTCTGTTTCTCCATTTCCTTATTCATCGGTTTCTTACGCTCCGCTCTTTAATTCCTACGTTACCTGATCGATTCTATAATTATATACAAATTATTATTCCGGAAAGAAAAAAACGTCAAATTTTTCATATAGCCTCGTGAAATGTCCCACGTAAAAACGCCCTTATCCTTACAATATGATCCGCATAAAGAAAATCTTCTGATAAAATTGGAGATAAAAGGAGAAATGACAATAATGAGAAAAAAAGGTTTACTATTTTTGTTGATTTTTGTATTGATGTCAGTTATCCATCCGATATGGAGCCAGGCAGATCCTGAGACAGAACTATTAGAGGAAGAAATAATGGCCCAGGCTTTTGAAGCACTGGCCGACTTTTCTGAAGAAGACGCTCTGAAGCTTGTGAATCTGGGTATAGAACTGATCGATGGACTAAATTCACGCAAGCATATGACAGACATTTATACCGAAATGGTCTGGCACTCCATTGCAGATACATTTCCGGAAAAATTCGACCTGCGGGAACGCGGAACAGTCACCCCGGTGAAAGATCAAAGTCCGTGGGGAACCTGCTGGAGTTTCGGCACCATTGCAGCCTGTGAAACCAGTATTTTGAACACACTGCACATGACGGCAGCAGAATATGAGAAGGAATTCGGCGAACCGATGGACCTTTCCGAAAAACACCTGGCATGGTTTGCTGCCAAGGCGCTCCCGGCACTGGATGCTTACCCGGAAGGAGAATATCCTTTCCGTGAAGACCAGGCAGGTGAAGGAAATTATATGGTCGAAAGAGAGGGAAATAATCCCTATGACCTTGGAGGATGGTTCTCAAATTCCACATCTGTACTTGCATCCGGAGTCGGTCCGCTCAAAGAAAGTCTGGTTCCTTATAAAAATGCTGAAGGCACACTGGATGCAGAAGGAGACTGGTCGCTTCCCGAAGATATACGCCTTATGACCAATTTTGAACTGAAAGACGGAAATCTGCTGCCCAGCCCGTCAAACCGGGATGAGAACGGGGATTATAAGTACCGCCCGGAAGCAACAGAAATGATAAAATCAGAACTTCTGAACAGCCGCCTGGTAGGCATCGCCTATATGGCGGATTCCTCCACACCGGAAGATGCTGCACTCGAAAACATGGCTCTGGACGATCTCAGAAACTACCTGATCATGTTGTGTGCGGATTATGATCTTGATAAAGATCTGTATGATGTCAAAAATCTGGACCGCGAAACGCTAAGGAGGGGGACGTAAGGTATCCCCCTCCTCTTTATTATCTTATTTTATTGCGTCACGTCGACCGTCCAGAGATTATTGATCTCCTCGCGGTTCTTGTAAGCATATTCCCAATCGATCTCCATATCCATCTTGATCAATTCGTTGGTCGGGATAGAATGCGCCGGATACTCTTCCATATCCGCCAGTACGGAGTGCATATAGCCCTGCATGATCAGCTTCTGTGCTTCTTCGGAAAGCAGCCAGTCAGCCACAGCTTCCGCAGCCTCTGTGTTGACATTCTTTGAATACTCTTCCGCCACGATCATGATCGTGGACGGGACCAGGATCACGCCGTCTTCCGGGTAGATGATCTCCAGATTTGTGACGGTATTGCCCTTAGCCTCCTCATCATTGATGTACTTGAGGATGGATTCTTCGAGTATCATGATGGCAGCACATTCACCGGACTGAAGTTTGGCAATAGCAGTGGAGCCGGATTCGCGCATGACTTTGTTTTCACCAAGCTTGTCCAGGTATTCTTCACCATATTTACCAAGCAGACCGACAACAGCCGCGTAAGCAGTGCCGGAAGTCATCGGGTCGCTCATGGAGATGTATCCCTTCAGGGAAGGATCATAGGCAAAATCTTTGTAAGACTTCGGGATCGTGACACCCTTTGCAGCCCAGGCATCAACCATTTCCGGATTGTAAGCCAGGACCATGTTGCACACGCGCACCGGATACCAGTATCCTTCTTCATCATAAGCGAAGCGCAGCCGGTTCGCGGCATCTGCCACATCGAAGGAGTGCAGATAGCCGTAATCCTTCAGTTCGAGGGAAAATGCAGGTTCCGCCACCATGAACATATCCGTTTCCAGCGGCTGGTCACGGTTGTCACCCATTTCGCCATAGATCTTGGTGATCAGGGATGATGTGCCGCCATAGAAGAAGAAGCTGCCATCAATACCCGGAACCAGGTTCGGAAATTCCTTTTGGATCGCTTCGTTCATCATATCAATCACGAAGGGATACATGGAAGTATAGATCACCAGTTCACCTTCCACATCTTCATTGACAGCCATCGCGGGAATGCAGACAGTCAGCAGCATTACAGCCGCAAACAACACGAGAATCATTTTTTTCATACGTTTGTCACTCCTATTTCTGTAAACTGTTATTGTTCCACATTATTTTATCACAACCCTGAATAAATCCCATCGCTCAGCTAATTTATTCCTTTTCCGCCAACCTTACAAAATGCTGTCATTTTTATGATACAATAACAGCTGGCAGGAATAACAGCGGTTTCGCATTGAATCATCAGAAAGAGGAGTACAAAACAAATATGGCTGCTATCATCGTGACCGGCGGTGCCGGATTTATCGGCGGAAACTTTATTCATTATCATCTCAAAGCCCACCCGGAAGACAGGGTCGTCTGCATCGATAAACTGACCTATGCGGGGAATTTGTCAACGCTCGCTCCCGTCATGGATAATCCGCAGTTTCGCTTTGTCAGGCTGGATATTTGTGACCGTGACGGCGTGTTCAAGCTTTTTGAAGAAGAAAAACCGGATGCTGTCATCAACTTCGCTGCTGAAAGCCATGTTGACCGCTCCATCGAAAATCCCGGGATCTTTCTGCAGACAAATATCATCGGCACGTCAACCATGATGGATGCCTGCCGGACATTCGGCAATGTCCGCTACCATCAGGTGTCCACCGATGAAGTATATGGCGACCTGCCGCTGGACCGCCCGGATCTGTTTTTTACCGAGACCACACCGATCCATACCTCTTCCCCCTATTCCAGTTCCAAAGCAGGGGCCGACCTGCTGGTCCAGGCATATCACCGCACCTACGGTCTGCCGGCAACCATTTCCCGCTGCTCCAACAACTACGGGCCTTATCATTTTCCCGAAAAACTGATTCCGCTGATGATCATCAACTGCCTGCATGACAAGCCGCTTCCGGTTTACGGGGAAGGTCTGAATGTCCGAGACTGGCTGTATGTGGAAGATCACTGCAAAGCCAT
>CAYWGX010000007.1:0-30093 GCA_964457635.1 uncultured Leptolinea sp. | reverse complement strand
ATCCGCCGTCGACAGCGATCGCCTGACCGGTCACATAGCTGGATTCTTCAGCGCCGAGGAAGACCGCGACGGAATTCAATTCACCGGGCTGTCCATAGCGCTTCATCGGTACAGACTGGTTGGCGAAGGCCTGGAAGTACTCGGAATCCAGTGTCTGGGTGGTCAATTCGGTGTAGAAGTACCCCGGGCAGATGGTGTTCACGGTAATGCCGGAAGTGGCCAATTCAGCCGCGGCACCGCGGGAGAAGTTGACAACCGCACCCTTGGTGGTGTGATAAGCAATCGTCGGGATGGCCGTATTGCCCACCAGACCGTAAATGGACGCGATGTTGATAACACGGCCATAGGTCTGTTTGCCTTCAGCCATGGCTTCTTTCATCAGGTTGACAAAGGCCTGTGTGACCGCGAAGACAGAAGTCAGGTCCAGATTCAGGGTGAAATCCCAGTCTTCCCGCTTGTAGTCAACCAACGGGGTACCGGTACCCTTTTCACCGCCGGCATCATTGACGATCACTTCGCAGTGACCGAAATGTTCCTTGACAGCCTTCACCGCGTTAGCGATGGAGTCCGCACTGGTGACATCACAGGCGATCGGAAGCACATCAACACCATACTTTTCAGCCCATTCTTTCGCGCTGGCTTCGAGTCTTTCCACTCTTCTGGCCAGCAGTACAAGATTTGCATGCTGCTGAGCATATCCCTCAGCCATTTGTTTACCCAAACCACTTGACGCACCGGTAATGGCAACTACTTTACCTGTGTAATCAAACATTCCAAAACCTCCTGTAAAAGATTTTTATATAACCTAATTATAGTTACAATTTTTCAAAATGTCAACGAAAAGAAATATATGGTTAGAAAATGCAAACTTGTAAAAGCAAGCGGCCTGCTTTGCAGATAATCCTATTGCTCAATCCGGATATTTGTCAGCGCACACTGGTCTCCGGTTATAGCAACAAATACCTCACAGTCCTGATCCAGAATTGTTGTGGTGCTGTCAATGGCAATGCCGAGGTTGCTTGTCTCTATCGCAATTCGGCTGCCGTCACGCCGAATCTTTACTGTACAGTCCATTCCCTTCTTATTTGTCTCTTTCCAGACATTCCATCCCGGAAAATCCCTTGTATAGTCAATACGAACATCGTTTTGGGCATGTTTATCCGATTCCCAGTGCTGGGGACCCCGATTTTCCCGACATCATGCAGCAGCGCAGCAAAATACACCTGTTCGCAGTCCTCCTCGGAAAGCCCGGCTCCCCGCGCGATCTGGGCGGAATACATGGCAACCCGGGCTGAATGGCCATGGGTATATGGGTCTTTGGCATCAATCGCTGAGACCAGCGCTTCCGCCGTCTGCTCGAAGAGGGTATGTTCTTTTTCCCTTTCCTGGGTGAGGTGTTCGATCTCCAATTTACGGCTGCGTGCCACTTCCCTGTTCAGATCCCGCAGCGCGAATATATAAAGCAGCACGGCACAGGCGGCAACCGAAATATTTTTCATCGTAAATCAAAAAAATTTCATGAAGAGAAATCGGCGTGAACCACATCCCTGATTGGGCGGCACCTCACAGGTCTAATCCACAAATTCAATGAACGCCTGGTTGGCGACCATCACTTTGTCAGGAGCGAGTAGCAGACGTCCGTCCGGCGCCCATCGCACGAGATTCTTCCGTTCCAGGTGTCTGATTTCCCGATGGAAAACAGTGCGCATGTCTTCACCGAATCGCTCCCGGAAGCGCTCTTCGCTGATTCCCTCATGCAGCATGCGCAGCCCAAGCATCATCACATCCTGCATTTCCACGTGACGCTCCTGCGGGATAATCTCAACAGAGGCGGGGAAACGGGCATCGGAACCGTTCACCATCTGTATATATTTCTCGATTCCACCCGCATTGCGGATCCGCTGAGCATCGATCCAGCCGTGAGCACCGGCACCGAAACCGTAATAAGGCCGGACGAACCAGTACTGTTTATTATGCCGGCTCTCATGCGCCTCATCCACAGCCCAGTTGGAGATTTCATAATGACAAAAGCCGTTTTCCGCCAATATCCGGGCAGCCAACTCATACATTGCCACGGTCAGATCCTCGTCAGGCAGTGCGAGTTTTCCCATCTCAAGCTGCCGCCGCAGGGCACTGCCCTCTTCCACACTCAGCGCATACAGCGAGACATTCTGAACTCCAAGTCCGATCGCCGCATGAACCGACTGTTTCCAGGATTCCAGCGTCTGGCCCGGATAGCCATAAATCAGGTCGAGGGAGATATTTCGCAGCTCGGCTTTTCGCAGGGTTTCGACAGCCTGAACGGTCTGCTCCGGTGTATGACGCCTGCCCATGCTCTTCAGTTCCTCCGGAATGGCGGATTGCATGCCGAGACTGACGCGGTTGATTTCCAACGCCACCAGTGCTGCTGCATAGTCAGCGGTCACGTCACAGGGATTCATCTCATAGGTGATCTCCGCATCATCCGTCAGCGGAAAAGTATCCCGAACGGCCTGCATGATTTTTTTTACATCTGAAATGTCCAGCCGGGAAGGTGTACCTCCGCCGAAATAAACGCTGTGTACCGGTTTGTCCGCATATGGCTTCTGTCGGGTGATTTCACTGCACAACGCGGAAACATACGACGGAATCAACGGCTCCCGTCCCGCAAAAGTATTGAAATCGCAGTAAAAACAACGTGTCCGGCAAAAGGGAATATGAATATAAAGCGACTCTTTTAATAGCATTGGGAAAATTAAAAACTGCTTGCCGAATATCTGATAGTCACGATATGAACTTCGTTTTCACTTCTCAAAACATTGTGTCCATCAATTCATCATAGGCTTCGATGCTCATGACAACCATATCTCCGTAACCATTTTTCGTGATAAAAACAGGCTCTTTGCTTCGGTGACAAATTTCAGAAATTTCCGTAGTATTTCTCAATTCTGCAATTGGTTTGATTTGAATCATACCAGTTCACTCCTTTTGCATATAATTATAACATTTTTTCGTAACTGTTCAGTACCCGTTCAGGGACTGTCACCGGCGGCTCAGAATTGAGCCAAAGGGGACTGTCCCTTCTGAATAGATACATTATTTCGATCATTTAGATTCCACACTGAATATCACACCATTATTTTCTCTCTGCCAATCAGATCCGCAAAAAATGATATAATCGTCATCATATGGAAAAGGGGTAATTGCATGGCTAATGAAATGAATCAACAATCGAGAACAAAGATCTGCCCGACTTGCGGGACCCGGATGAACGAATCCGCAACCCGCTGCCTGGTCTGCGGGCGTACATTCAATAACGACCCGGCACCGTCAGGGAAAAACACATCATCCGGCGCTAATGACGGAGACCGCATTGAAAAACCTCGTCTGCGCAATGTGTCCATCAGTGTTCCGATTTTCATCGGGCTGATCCTTCTTCTGATTGGCGTTGGTGCGGCAGTAGCCTTTGTACTGCTTCAACAAACCGGACGTGTTGTAGAACCAACTCCGCTGCCTTCCGCGACACTCAGTCCCACCCCGACCAATCCTCCCACAGAGACACCTACACCGACCATGGTAATGTCTCCCACACCATTACAGCCTATCGAATATACTGTAAAAGACGGGGATCTTTGTGCGTCTATCGCCGCAGTTTTTGATGTATCCGTTCAGAGCATCATCCTGCAAAACAACCTGTCAGCCAGTTGTTACCTTTCTCCGGGCCAAGTGCTTTTGATTCCGCAGCCGACCATCACCCCGACTCCGGAGCCAACCGGTACGCTGACCAGTCAACAGGCTACACTGGAAGCCTGCGGCTCCTATGACCATGTCGTGACGAATACCGATACACTCTTTGGCATCGCGCTGAATTACGGTGTTTCAACTGACATTATCCGTCAGTATAACGGCCTCACCGGAGATATCGTTCGCGTGGGCTCAACCATCAAAATTCCGCTCTGTGAACGGGTCACTCCGGGACCGACATCTACACCAACCACACCGCCGCCTTATGCAGCACCGAATCTGCTGCTGCCGGCTGATGGCACCTCCTATAACGTCAGCGGTGAAACCATCACCCTGCAATGGGCCGGGGTCGGATCGCTCCTTCCCAACGAAGCCTATGAAGTTGTGGTCGAAGATGTCACCGAAGGCGAAGGGCGCAAACTGATCAACTATGTCACTGACACCAAGTTCATTGTACCGATGGATTTCCGCCCCTCCAGTGACACATCACCGCATGTCATCCGCTGGTATGTAACACCGGTCCGGCAGAGCCTTTCCACGGAAAACGGACCCTCATCCTATGAACCGGCAGGCGCACGCAGCGAATCCAGGACCTTCATCTGGACAGGCGTGCCGGTCTCATAAAAAATATGAATTAAGGAAGCACTGATTATTGTGCCGTTGGGGACGGTTCCTTCCGTCACCATGAGGTGACTACAGGCAACCGGCCCCGCTGGCACATATTAATCAGTGTTTCCTTAAGAAATCAAAAATAAGAAAAAAGAGGGCGCCGGGCGCCTTCTTATTCTGTTAGGACAGCTTTTTATGAACAACTCACAAATTTCAAAAAGAATCACCGTGCAATATGCTGCGTCATTCTTTCTCTATTTCAGCGCATTCTGTATGATCCGCAGCTTTATTTCGCTCTACCTTGTAGACTGCGGATTTACTTACACACAGGTCGGGCTCATCACAGGCATCCACATGTTCATCACGGCTGCCATTCAGCCATTATATTCACAGATTCTCGACCATTTTCCGAAGCTCGGGCTGCGCCGTTTTATTGCGCTTTGCAGCTTTCCCGCTATGCTCTGTTCTCTGCTGACTTTCATTCTGCCGGCAAAATTGATCTGGTTCATTCCGATCTATATTGTTTTCGGATTGTGTGAAATCGGACTGCAATCGCTGATGGTCTCTATAGGTATGGATTATGTGAACGCAGGAATTCCCATCAATGCCGGACTGGGCCGTGGATTTGGTTCACTGGGCTATGCCCTTGCCAATGTTATTCTCGGCTCCCTGATCGTCCGCTATGGGGTCCCGATCTCACAGAAGCTGAACATTGCCCTGCTGCTCATCTTCAATGCCACGATCCTCACCCTGCCGGATCCGGAAAAGTTCGGTATAAAAACCGGAAATGAAAAAACCGACGATGAATTACCGGCAGACAGTATCATCGGCTTTCTGAAAAAGAATCACGTCTACGCCCTGTTCACGCTCTCGATCATCTGTCTGTTTTTCGGACACTCTATCGTCAATATCTACCTGCCGAATGTCGCAGCACAATTCGGGAAAGGGTCAGATTTCACTGGGCTGATGAATGGCATTGCTGCAGCGCTGGAGCTGCTCCCAATGATGTTTTACAGTAAGCTCACCAAAAAGATTCCCGTCCTGAACCAGCTGGGGATCGCAGGCATCTTTTTCACGGTCAAGCTGCTGACAGCAACGCTGGCACCAAACGCGTCCTGGATCGTTGTTTCTCAGTTCATGCAGATCCTCGCTTATGCATTATTTGCCATGTCCTCTATCTATTTCACCAATCTGGCCGTCCGTCCGCACAATCGAATTCTGGCACAAGGACTGCAGATTGGCGCCGGAGAAGCCGGTTTCATGATCGGCAGCATGATCGGCGGGATCGTCCTCGATCATAGGGACATCCGCGTCCTGCTGTGGATCGGTATTGCAGTATCGGCAACAGGTACAGCGCTCCTGCTCAGTGCCATCTCTCTTTTCAGAAAACGGCATATCGTCAGCGAGTGAGCGCTTCATCTCTCTAAAGCTTCAACGATCTCATCTCTGCCCGGACAATACTGCCGGGCATTTTTTCCGGCTTCCAGAGGGATACAGCGGTCCTCCCGCACCACCCTTTCTGCCATGCGCAGCACTTCCCGTTGTCGGCGCTCACCCGCTTCCGGGTCGTTTCCATAATAATTGGGTGCCTGCGGAAGCCCAGCAATAAAAGCGGCCTCAGAAAGGTCCAGTTCCGAAGCATGCTTTCCAAAATAGACCTCAGCGGCCTTTTCTACACCGCAGGCATTCTGTCCATAATAGATCTCGTTCAGATAAAGGGTAAGGATCGTTTCCTTGTCATAACAGGATGTCACCGCAGCAGCCAGAAATATCTCCATTGCCTTGCGGGCAAAGCTGCGCTCAAAGCGCTTTTCCTCAGGGAAGAGAATGTTTTTTACCAGCTGCTGCGTGATCGTGGAGGCTCCTGAATAGGTCTGACGAAAATGCAGATTCTGCAAAACTGCCCGGAGGATTGAGGCAGGAGAAAAGCCCGGATTAGAGAAAAAACGCGAATCTTCTGTCGTAATTGTCAGCGCGATCATCTCATCGGATATTTCAGAAAGCGAAACAGGAATGCTTTCTCCATACTGCGGGCTGTGATAGACAAAAAACTCATGCCCAAGAAGATTTTTGACCGGCACGTCTTTCTCCCCCGCTGCGACCTTACCCAGCGCTGAAATATCCGGCACATGAACCACCAAAACTGAAAACAGGACGGTAAAAGTCAACAGAAAAGCAATGAGCCCGATAATAAAAACGGGATTATGCAAAACTCCGTCTTTCGATTGAACTCCAGATTTCACATTTTTCATATCTCATCCAACGGTTTTCGATTGAATTCCTGCTTTCACATCTTGTCCCAACTGCCACCGCTATATTCTATCTCCGCCATCTGGCCCCTGGCCCCTGACTGCAGGTCCCTTTATCCTATTTTCTACATCCATTCTCATTTCTGCCATGCAGACCTCTATACCCTGCACAAAACTGGCTCCTGACCGCCGGCCCCTATATCCTATATTCTCTTCTCCACTCCAGCCACCGTCAGTACACCGGATTCTACCCGAAAGCGGACATTGAACCCGGCATAATACAGGCCATAGACACGCTCTCCATCCGCGCGATAAGATGGGCGCGGATCCTGAGCCAAAATCTGATACAGGACACTGTGGTGCTTTTCAGGAATTCGTTCAAGATATTCTTCCGGAAACACCACAGCAAGCGTCCTGTCCGGCTCGGAAGCGAATCCACCAGCAGCATCAGGATGCGCATCGGTATAGGGGATATAGGGTTTAATGTCGTAAATCGGAGTGCCATCCATCAAATCAGCACCGGAAATGACAAGTGTCAGGCCATATTCCGGGTCATGCTCTACGCGCTCCAATTTCACCGAAGAAAGCCCGATAGGATTGGGACGAAAGGGCGAACGGGTGGCAAAAACGCCCAGTCTGGTATTTCCACCCAGTCTGGGCGGACGAACTGTCGGGGACCAGTTTTCCCGCAGGTTCGCGGAAAACTCCCAGATAAGCCAAAGATAGTCAAAACCTTCTATTCCCCTCAGCGCTTCCGCGTTCCGGTATTCCTCCTCAAAAACGATGCGAGAGAGCACATCCGGCACCAGTCCACTCTGACGGGGAATTCCGAACTTTTCCGGAAAGTCACTGCGAACCCGGGCAATGATCTTCATCGGCGGATGAGACTCAACAGACATAATGAATATATCCTTCCACAGCATCCGATCTTTCATTCAGGATTTTTGCCGGGTTACCGATCACGATGCTGTCTGACGGCACATCAAAATTCACATAAGCATTCGGAGCGATCAACACATTATCGCCGATGGTTACATTTCCAATTACAACCACATTCACACCGATCCAGACACGGCTCCCGATCACGGGAGCTGTACTCCGATTGTCATCATTCTCAGGCAGAATAGAGCATCCCTTATTCAGGTTGCAGTTTTCACCGATTACCGCGTATTTACAGACAGTGATGTTATAGGGATGTCCCAAATACAGCCCCTTGCCGATCGAGCTGCTTCCCATGGCAAGACCATATTTTTTTTCAAGACGCCTCAGCATGAACCGGTAAAAACCCAGTGGATCTTTTCCTGTCTGCACATTCCGGTAAGCCTTAAGATATCGCAGTGCATGACTGTTCAGCAGCCGGAAAAACCTGCGAAGAAATCCTTCACGATTCCATTCCTGTCCGGTCATCCGGAAATAATCATCAGCAAATTGCGGCATCTGTTGATTTGACATAGGGTAATTATAATCTTTGTTGGGAGATGGCGTCAATACCTTCTATCTTCTGTCTTTTAAAAAGATCGTCAGCGATCAAGGACATTTCGAAAGAGGGGGTCCCCCGAAAGCCTGCCGCTGACAATCTAATTAAACCGCAATTAATATAAAATGTCAAGTTGAATATGACTTGAAACAACAATTCTGAATATAAAGCACATGGGGACGGTTCCGCTGCTGCCGCGAAGCCGGCACTGCGGAACCGTCCACATGTGCTTCATATTCAGAATTACCGGACCTGAAACAGGATATAATTCACAAGGAGGAGATAACATTATGAAATTCATTTCATGGAACGTCAACGGACTGCGCGCCTGCATGGGGAAGGGCTTCATGGACTACTTTACGGAAGCCGATGCAGACTTTTTCTGCCTGCAGGAGACGAAAATGCAGCCGGATCAGCTGAAGCTGGAGCTTCCCGGTTATTCCCAATACTGGTACAGTGCCGAGAAAAAGGGCTATTCCGGTACCGCCGTTTTCAGCAAACATGAGCCTCTTTCGGTCAGTTATGGTTTGCCCCAGGATATCCACAACCATGAAGGCCGGGCAATCACACTGGAATTTGAGAACTTTTACCTCGTCAACATTTATACACCCAACGCACAGGACGGACTTGCCCGCATCGACTACCGAATGCAGTGGGAAGATGACTTCCGTGCCTATGTCAAGGAACTGGACAAAAACAGACCGGTGATTATGTGCGGTGACATGAACGTGGCCCACAATGAGATCGACCTCAAAAATCCCGGTCCAAACCGGGGCAATGCCGGGTTTTCCGACGAAGAACGCTCTCAGATCTCTGCCATGCTGGCCTCCGGATTTGTCGATTCTTTCCGACACTTTTACCCGGATAAAGCCGGTGAGTACAGCTGGTGGTCCTACCGCATGAAAGCGAGGGAACGGAACGCGGGCTGGCGTATCGACTATTTTCTGCTCTCCGAGCGTCTGCTGCCGAACTTAAAGAGCGCTTCCATCCATCAGGAAGTATTCGGCAGCGATCATTGCCCGGTCGAGATCATCATGGAGTTCTGAAATGCCGTTTTCTGCTGAATCCCAGGAATTTCTTTTCGAAGTCTGGTCCCGCAATGATCGTGCCTGGTATCATGAAAATAAGGACCGCTGCAATAGCTTTGTCATGGAACCTTTTCGGGAATTCGTTCGTGACCTGCAGCCAACGATGCTCAAAATCGATCCGCAGATGGACTGTTCCGAAAAACGTATCGCCCGGGTCTACCGGGACGCCCGGGTTATCGGGAACGGGCCCTTCTTCCGGGATCACGTCTGGTGCACCATGGGACGGGGCAAGGACCTGATGTACGGATATCAGACATTTTTCTGCGAACTTTCTGCCCGCGAATTTCGTTATGGTATGGGGTATTATATTCCGGCCAAAGAGACGCTGGAAGCCATTCGGGAGATGATCCTTACGGAGGACAGAACCTTCCGCAAAGCCCTCACCGCCCATCGCAAACAAAAAACATTTACGCTGGTGGGCGAAAGCTACAAACGGAATCATTATCCCGATGCCCCGGAAAAGTATTGGGACTGGCTGAACCGCAAAACATTCTGCTGGGTATGCGAAACCGGTGACGAGAACCTGATCTACAGCGAACACCTTGCTCAGACTGTTGCCGCTGATTTTGAGCAGATCGCCCCCATCTATCAGTTTCTGCTGAAGGCAGAAAACAGCTGGAGAAACCAGAGATAAGAGATAAGAAACAAAAATGAAGGACCCTTCGCATACAGCGAAAAGGTCATCCGAGTGATTTTCAAAATGATATGGAGAAATTCATGAAAAAAAGCTTTATATTCGCACTGTTATGCATTTTGTTGTTTACTGCTGCCGTCTCGGCAGCTCCTCAGGTTTCCGAACAAATTGACCTGATTGCAGCCAACGCAGAGTTATGGAAACAGGATGTAGAATTCGGTCTCTGGGGTTTCACGGTCACCGACCTCGACCACAACGGACGTCTGGAGATCATCTCAGCTTCCGTTCAGGGTACCGGCTTTTACACTTACATCAAGGCGTTCGAGGTCGATGAAGAGGGATCCGCACTGAACGATATCTACAGCGGAAACAATAATGAAGGGAACTCCGCTCCGGACATCATGGTCAGCACAGTTCCGTTTTATTTCGACAAAGAATCCGGCATTTATCACTATATCTTCGATGACTACATCCGCAACGGCATGGCGGAAAACTATCAAAACAAACGTGCCGTTTCTCTCACAGACGGAAAATGGGAAGAAACACCGCTCGCTTCTATGACCACAATCTATACTGACGCAGAGCATTACACCATCACCTGCACCGACGCTGATGGTGCTCCCATCAGCGAAGCCGAATATGATTCGATCGCAGATAAGGTTTTTGGAAATCTCGAACAGAACGAGGCTGAGTTTGATTGGCAGATGACCGACAATGATGAATTTTCTGTCCTGACAACGCAGCAGATCAAAGACAAACTGAATAACGTATCAAATTTGTAACGCTCAGCAGCAAAACACAGGGACTGTCCCCAAAGCCGATTTCACGGTCGAAAAGTTGACAGTCCCTGTATTTTTTATAATTTCGTTTTTGAATGTTTATCTTTATTTCATCTGACTGAATGCATCAGCAGCGGCAGCCGTAAATTTTTCGGTGAGTTCTTTCTTCGTGATGCCGGCGTCAGCAATAACCTTGACTGTGATCGTTGATTTTCCGGCTTTGGTGGTGACTTTCACAGAATCAAGAACCGCTTCAGGCGCTGTCGACTTTTTCGTCTGAGAAGAAGATTTCTTGGCAGTGGAAGCAGCCTTCTTTTCAGCAGAAGCTTTCAGCTTCGGTGCTGCCAGCAGCAAATAAATTGCCATCATCTTTTTGGCAGTCGATTCAGAAACATCGGCGTTCTTCACAAACCAGGAAAGCACCGCTGCCTGCTGTGCAGCAGTATTAAACGGAAGCTTCAGCAGAGAAGCCGGATAAACCGAACTGCAGATCGATGCACAGGTATCTTCATATTTCGCATCATTGACCCAGGCTTTCAGTTTTGAGGTCGGTTTGTTATCCTTCAACAAACCCAGCACAGCTAACGCAGGAAGAACTGAGGCTTTAATTGTGTCCGCTTTCAGACCTGTAGCGTTCGTCAATGTAGAAGCAGTGACCTTTTCAGGGATACTTTTCTGGAATTTTTCACGCACCGCCCAGTAGGTTTTTTCACTGAACTGCGGATACTCAGTTTTTTCCGGAATCAGTTTGGAAATCAGACTGTCTGATTTGCTTTCCTTCTTTTTGGTAGACCCGCTCTTTTTGGACGACCCGGAAACGGCATTTGCCGCCAGATCTACGACGGTATCCAGATCAATACCGCTGTTCCCGATCAGATCTGCTGCAATATCGATCAACGAATTCTTGGGCTCAGTTTTTTTTGCCGCCATAATTATGCTCCTTTACAAAATTTTTAGCAGAAATCCCGCTGCTGTAAATAATTGTCTTATTAATTTATATCACATTTCAACACAGTTGAGAAGAATTTTTCCGGGACAATTGCAAAAATCCGCTCAAATGAGCGGATTTTTTACAATTGCATCTGTTTTTTACCACCACCAGTACCAATCCGGAGGAGGCGGAGGAGGCCCCCAAGGCTGTCCTTCCGGTCCGGCAGGACGACCGTGCTGTGGCTTTTTATTCCATGGAACTTCCGTCGGCTTAGCAAAATATGAGGGAGATTTCACGGTATATGACGACGTGATCGTCCCGTAACGGGTGCCGTCAGGCGCCTCAAATGCATAGGTACTGTAATAATTTCCATCCTGCTTCTGATCCGGAACCATCGCGAGCCGAACATTCAGCGTCTGCCCGGGAGCAGTCGTACGGTTCATATGGAAACGGGTATTGCCGATCTGCCAGCCGCTGTCAAAAACAAATTCCCAACTGGCATCCCAGGTACAGGTACCAATATTTTGAATGTTCCATTCTTTCCAGAAAACCTCTCCCCGTGGTATGATAGCACCCGCCGGATAAGTCGGCTCATTGAGCAGCTGGAAATTCATCGTACAGGTCGAGCCGTCACTCAAATGCACAATAGCACCGCCGGTACCGCTGTAATCCTGTGCATTTCCATTGCCGCCGGCCACAGTACCGGTCGAAGCCATAACGGTTGCTACGATTCGTTCAACCAGTTCGTCCGTTGTCGTGGCATAGGATTTGGCATTGGGATTCGTGATGGTGATTTCCTCACCGCCTGGTGCTGTCCCGGAGCTGCTGTTGGCCAGTGTGATTGTTTCCGCAGCGGTTGGTCTCATGATATTCACAACTTCTTCTGCAGGAGATTCAGTCACTTTTTGGATCGTTTCAACTTCCGGTACAGATTCCGGCATCGGAGTAGCAGTCACAACCACATAGATGATGTAGGGAGTCTGCGTAGGCTCAGGTGTCTGTGCAAAGACGTTTCCTGCCATACAAACCAATACCAGTAAAACCAGTATCGGAAATAAGCTTTTTTTCATAGATCCTCCTTGTCTTTGTATATCTGAACGTTTTAGTGCAAAAATAGTTCCAACAGGATTTAGTGATAGTTGGAAAGAAAGTTTTCTGCAAAGGAATCGTAGGTTCCGGCAAAGATTGCCGCTCGGGCCTGACGGACCAGCTCTTCGAGCGTATGAATATTATGAATGGAAAGCAAGGTAGCAGCCAGCATTTCTTTGTTCTGGAGCAGGTGCCGGATATAGGCCCGGGAAAAATGCTGACATGCATAACAGCTGCAGCCTTCCACGATCGGACGCGGATCATGGGTATATTTCTGATTCACCATATTCATCCGTCCATGGAATGTCATAGCGGCGCCATGCCGGGCCAGCCGGGTCGGCAAAACGCAGTCAAAGAAATCGATCCCGCGCCAAATGCCGTTCACCAGATCTTCCGGAGAACCGACACCCATCAGATAACGGGGCTTATCCTGCGGAAGGATCGGGGTGACAACTTCCATCATTTTGTTCATATCCTCTTTGGACTCACCCACCGAAAGCCCTCCGATGGCAAACCCGGGCAGATCAAAGGAAGAGACAAATCTCGCCGACTGCTCCCGCAGGTCAGCGAAGATCCCGCCCTGGACAATACCGAACAAGGCCTGATCCGGACGCTGTTTGGCATTGATGCAGCGTTCCAGCCAGCGATGGGTCCGTGCCATCGCCCGTTCATTGTACGCTTTATCAAAGGGATCCGCACACTCATCAAAAGCCATGATGATATCCGCGCCCAACTTTTCCTGCACGGCAACAGAACTCTCCGGAGTCAAACGGTGCATCGAGCCGTCAATATAACTCTTGAAAGTCACACCGTCCTCATCGATTTTACGCAGGGGACCCAGTGAGAACACTTGAAAACCACCGGAATCTGTCAGCATGGGACCGTGCCACTGCATGAACTCGTGAAGTCCTCCCATCTCTGCTACCAGATCTTCCCCGGGACGCAGAAACAAATGATAGGTATTGGCAAGAACCAGTGAACATCCCAGCTCGGAAAGCTGAGCCGGGGTCATGGCTTTGACTGTTGCCTGTGTGCCGACCGGGGCAAAAATCGGGGTCGGTATAGGACCATGCGGCGTATGAAAAACACCGGCACGAGCCTGCCCATCCACAGCCTGAAGTTCAAATCGGAATGAAGTATCAGAGCACATAAATCGGCCCCTCACTGTTTTGCTGTATATCTTCATCCGGGATTCCGGAATGTTCCGTTTCACCCGAACCGG
This sequence comes from uncultured Leptolinea sp., assembly GCA_964457635.1. Classification (GTDB taxonomy): domain Bacteria; phylum Chloroflexota; class Anaerolineae; order Anaerolineales; family Anaerolineaceae; genus Flexilinea. Next base: position 16,292 of record CAYWGX010000007.1, on the reverse strand, counting down.
AGAGTTCGTTCTCCATTGTTTCTACAGCCACAGAGTTTTCCGAAATGGCATTCTCGTCTAAAGCAGAGAGATTTTCTTCTGCATCCGCATCTGCATTTACATCCGGAGACAGTTCGGCCTCAGGCATCCAGCCACATAACATATCGGTAATTTCACCATAAGTGGACGGATCATCCTTGGTGAGGAAATAAGTACAGGCACTGCGTTCCATCATTTCATCAGCACGCAGCTGTTCGGCTGCTGCCAGGGCATCCTCCATACGATCTGTTTTTGCATAAGCATCAATAACCGGGATCCATTCCACAGAATCTCCGGCCCTGAGGTTCTGCGCTGCCGCTTGATCCGCAAGTGCTGCCGCTTTTTCCGAATCATCCATTTGAAGAGCCAGCTCCATTTTTTCAAAGTAATAGCACCAGCCATGTTCATGCTCCTCACCAAGGAAAAACGGGAGTGCGGCAGCTTGCTCCGGATTGGTAATAATCTGTGTCAGTTTTGACCAGGAACCAATCTCCGGTACCTTTGTCCAATCCGAACTGGAATAAACAGGATTATTCCCATCAATTACCCGCAGGCAGCTGTTGTCCGTCGGTTTGGAAACAGCAAGCAGACGATCATAATTTTTCTCTACGTATATCTGACGGACCTCACGCGCGCCGTTCCTTTGAAAAATCACATCCCTGACAGTGTTCGTATTCAGCACTTCCGCGCCGACAGGAGCCCAGTCAATCTCACCCGGATAGTAAATCATAGAAGCCGGAGCAAAAACATCATAGTCTTCCTCAACCAGCAATGAACCTCCGGAAAGAATCGTAGTACCCTCTTCCATGGCAGGAGCACGCCACATCAGCTGCTGCCAATAAGCTTTTGTTTGATCCCATTGATGAATATAATTAAATTGATTTTGACATTGTACAAATACTGTCAAAAGAACAGCAGCCATTGTCAAAACATTTCGCAGCACTCTGTCACGCAAAGAACCAAGCAAACCGGTAAGGAACAGGATCGCCCCAATCATGCCCGGCCAGCTGAAACGATCCAGACTGGCGCTGAAATTGATATCCCGCCCGGCTGCAATTAATGGCAGAATGGAAACCGTTCCGCAAATCAGTCCAAAGGCCAGCCATTGTGCAGCCTCATTGTTTGCATCCGCAACAGACTCATCAGTTTTTCTGCGATGCATCAGGAACAGGAATAACTGAGATGCGGAAAAGATCATCACAGACGGAATCAGGGTTCTGACAAAATCTTTCATCCCCAATCCATTAACCATGTTATAAGCAGGAATCGTCCAGACACCGGCAAACAGTTTCCAGACACTTTTCACTGTGCGGACCGCCAGATCAGCCAGTTCGTGACGGGGATGTTCAAGAATCGGGCGAATTATTTCAGTTGTAAAATCCGTTCCCGCGCGTTCTGCCTGGAAGAAGAATACTCTCCAAACAAGAAAACCCACCAGCGGGATCAGGTAGGGAATATAAGAGAGCAGACACTGGAAGAAGGATCGCGGCTTTCCTTTGCCTGCCTGTTCCCGGTTCATCATATAAATCAGAGCAATGCGGTAGATTTCCATGCCGACATAATATTCCATCAGAATCATATACGCAAAGCAGAACAGCATGGAAAGGAAAGTAAAAAGCACATTCCAGCTTTTTTGCCCCGGTTCACAGGCAAGTGCCGTCAGCCAGAGCGAGAGCATAAAAAACAGCATTGCCGTCTGATGCGGCACATAGGCGATACCGTCTATCTGCTGAAGAAAGCCGGGAAAGGCTACGGCAAGCACACCTGCCAAACCGGCCATCTTTGGCGTCTTCGGCCAGATGATGAGCAGCGCAAGGGCAAAGAACACCGACCCCAGAATACGACAGCACAAATTCCAAATGAAATACGCTTTGATGTCCGTTCCAAACAGACGGAACAGCACTGTGATCAGGTAACCATCCGCGGGACGGTCTGCCTCATAGGCTTTAATGAGCATTTCGGGACCCCGTACAGTCAGATTGTAGAAGTTGTTCCAGTCATCCCGATACAGTCCCAGTTTTGTCAGCCCGGGAACATAAAGCAGACAGCCAACGATCACGATCGCGGCTATGATTAAAAGGGTGTTCTTTGTTTTATGCATAATGAATATGATCTCTTTCTTTAGAAAACTGAATTCGGTTATTGCTTGTTACAATAATCGATACATAAATTTACAATCTCTATCGTAACGGGGTTTTAACGCATTCATCTGTTACAATATCTCTGACAAAATATGTCCGCATCTTTCCGGTTATTTCATCATCAACTGCATAATATTGGAGATAATGCAACAGCCCCATCCCCTCTTCTATACTTATTTGAAATGTGTCAATTGTTGTTTTATCTGAAAATGGTTCAAGATGATCAATATAAAATGTCTTCGATTGAAGGAGTCCTTTTTTCATTCACTTTTATTCCCCTTTTTTCATCTTCCAACCATTGTAATTCAATTCTTTCGCATTCTTCCAGTTCTTTTTATCTGTCCGGTTTGGGCGAATTAAGAATTTCGCGGATGATTTTGCGTCCAATCTCCGGTGGCATGCTTGTCATATTCGGTTTTCTGAAGTGAATCGTTTACATTTTTCAAGTCCTTTCATTTCGTTATTGCATAATGATTGTATCATATTTACGGTACCTTTTCAACAGGTACTGTTCCTATACTCTTCCCAGATACCACCAATAGATCGCAATGGAGGATAGGATAACTGAAAAGATGGTCAATGCTTTGAACAGCACCCCGACCTTTCCGCGCAGACCGTCTGCCGTCAGCAGAGAGAGCGGAGCAGCGATATCCAGCAGATAGCGATAACCGATCTGTTCGGCACCGGTATTGTGATAAAGCAGCAGCAGTCCGATGCTCAGCAGCACCGATGCCCAGGCTCCCACAGCAAACCAGTTTTTCCGGAACGAGCGAAACACATAAATCAGGGCCGGTGTCATCACAAAGATCGAATACCCCGCCACATGGGGCTGGAAAAAGAAGCGCTCACCGGAAAAATCCAATCCGGGCAAACCGAACAGCATCACATCCGCATTGATCTTCAGGAAATGCGGATGGAACATTCCATATCCCCGGACCGATTCCAGGATCCAATCCGCACCATTGATGGTCACATATCCAAAATCCATCCAGTCATGAAATCGAACTTTGTTATATAACAGCAGAAGAATTGCCGAAACCAGCACCGGAATTCCGCTCTTCAGACACCAGAAGAATGTTTCCTTCCACTTTATTCGCGGGAAAACAGCCTGCTGATGAAGCCAAATTCCCAGCAGACAGAGCCAGACCGGGAAGATATTCGGACGGCTCAGCACGCCAAGACCCAGAGAGAGCCCGGCCCATATCGGGGAAAAACCGCATATCACACAGATACACGCAATCAGTGTAAACATCACCACAAGCAGCTGACTGATGAACCACATCTGTCCGGTAGTGCCCAGCCACAGATGATCCATACCGAAGACGAACAGCACCGTCACCCAGCACGCAATCTCCAGACTCCGTCCCGGATAGGAAGAGCCATCAATAAGCCCTATTTCTCTGCTGAAAGGCCCGCCTTTTTCTGTAAAGGACAGTATGAGCAGCAGGAAGAATAATCCGGAATTGATGCCGGCAATCACAGCACTGTAAACGCACATGTTGATATCTGCGGCAGATCCTTGAAGCCATACAAAGGGCATCAGCAAAATTGCCGGCAGCGGAGGATTGGGCACAAACCATTTACCCTCATAAAGCGTCAGGTCATGCGTACCGGAGGGATGTTCCAGATAAAGCCTGCCCTGCAAAAAAGCTTCAGCCAGTTCATTCCAGTAGGCTTTTGGCGGTGTTTCTCCCCGTCCCATCCACATTCCCGTCGAACGGGTAACACAAAATCCAAGAACAAGGAAAAACAAAAATCCCACTGCTGTTTTCCATCTTCGGTCCGTCTCACTGCCCAGCACCAGGCACCAAATCAAGACAGAGAGGATCAGGCTGACGCACATCAGCGTATTCCCCTGCAGATCGATCTGCCAGGCATAGCGGTCAATATGGCTTGAGATTCCCCAATAGATCACGACTCCAGTGACCAGCAGAAACGCTCCGTAAAATCGGGGAAAATCCACAGACTCAAACCGCAAAGCAGCGAGCCAAAGGAGCGAAGCAAACAGCAACGCAGGCAGCAGCGGCCTGCTCCGTTCCGCTATCAGCGGAACCAAATTGCGGCTGTCATCACTCGGGAAACGGGCAAATAAAAGCAGCTCACAGCTCAAAATCCCGAGCAGAGCACTGCAAAAATAGAGATATGTCTGCTTTCTATTCCTGCAGAAGAAAACCAGAATCGCAAATAAAAGAAAAGCCAAAGCACCGGCGAGCAGCAGCAGGTGAAATTTTGAAAAGCCCGGTCCTACAAAAAGATTTCTGTCGGTACGTCCGACAAGAATCGCGACGAATGCTGCCAGGGCGCTGCAAACAGGAAGGGCATAAAGGATATTCCCAAAATTACGCCTCACTTTGCCTCACAGTTTCCGCTGATTTTTCAGCGCGATCAGGGCTTTTGCAGCATCCCGCAAATCCGGAAAAGCTTTCACAAAAGAGGCACTGCGAGTTTTCGGCTGTTCCGTAAAAATCTGAACAAAAGCAGGCAAACCCTCTTCTGTAGTAACCAGTTTGCGCAATTCCGTTATGCCGGGATTCCATGTCCGGGAAAAATTTTTGGCGGAAAAATTTCGTTCCATCTCCAGGTGTCGTTTTTCCAACTCCGCAAGGAACTCTTCCGCGCGATAGATGCGCAGCCGATCCATACCATATAATTTCCCGGCCTTCTCAAGTCCCAGGATGGTTTCCAGATCAAACTTCAACAGCAGATCGTTGAAAGCAGGACGACGGAAATAAAAATAACTGCCGAAAAGTTTATGAAAGGCTTTCAACGTGTCCAGATATCCGAGTTTCATATTACGCGTGATCCGTTCGCGGTTGAATTCAAAAGTCCCGCCCAGGTCTTCACTGCAGCTGATCATATTCAAATAAACGTTATCAGCGTTTTCCATTTTACGTGTCTGTCCGATCCCGTTGATATCAATAGCGATCAGATGGGTATATCCACGCTCGATCAGCAGGTTGAACGGCATGTTATCATATAAACCGCCATCCATAAAACGCTTTCCGTCCACATTTTGGGTCTTATAGATCGGGAAATTGGCAGAAGCCAGCAAATAATCCACCAACTTGTCCGGTTCGATATCTTCTTTGAAGAGCTGGAAGGGCTCCCTGCTTTTCACATTATAGGTCACGATACCCAGATCATATGGAGAAGCATAAATTTTGGCGATATCCAGGTGTTGTTCCAGCATCCTGCGAAGAGGAGCATTATCCAATCCACGCTGCAGAAGATATTCGCGCACGATCGACAACAAATTGGCAGTGTCAAAGACATTTTTCTCCGGATCGATTCCACCGCTGACAGGCAGCACATCTGTAAGCCTGATGTTTCGGTAGATACTTTCGATATGTTTCTGATCACAACAGAGAAACATGGCCGCATTCAAGGCGCCGATGGAAGTTCCCGCAATTCCCCGGATCGGCAGCTTCAATTCACGGATCGCTTTCCATGCACCCACTTCATAAGCACCTTTTGTTCCCCCGCCGGAAAGAACCAGCCCCCATTTCATCCGTCGTTTCTCACTGCTGAAAAAATTGGTCATTATTGAATCAGTCCTTTAATCTGCAAAAACTTGCTGCTATTATAAATCATTATAAAAATATCATCGCATACTGGTCACGAATACCGCTGATGAAAGTCTCCATGATCGACGGGAAAAAACTCATTAGCACAAGCAGGATCACGAGTGAGATCAGCAATCCCCGGCGCATGATCAAATCATAACGGGTCCGCTCATCAGGAGGACGCAAAACGGGACTGTCTTCCGGCAGCGGAGAGAGGAAAATAAACATCAGGCGTATTCCACTGAAAATCAAGATCCCGGATGCAATACAAACCACCCATCCAAGCATTGCAGACTGACGAAAACAGGCCGTAAACAATGAAAGCCGCAAATCAAAACCTGCCAGCAGCGGCATACCGGATATCGTAAAATGAGAAAGCACTAATGCCAGGCATACGATCGGATGCCTCTGGACCAAACCGTGCATATGATTCAGAGAAAGATCATAATCACTGCCGATAAATTTGACGGAAACAGCCCAAATCAACCATACCAGACTATGGATAAACAACCCGGTCAGAAATGTATTGATTCCCTCATGTGAATTCATACCGATCAGCAAAATCGAAACACCATTTTCCGCAGTGATCATAAAGGCCATCATCCGCTGGAGATTTGTCTGGATCATCGCCAAAATCGAGCCAATCACGAGCATTATAACACCGGCCAGCCGCAATCCGTAAAACAGCGGCTGGTAAGTTCGCAGCCATATGTAATCCTTCAGAAACTCCAGCAAAATGAACAGAGACGAAAACTGCAGCAGACTGACCACAAAGCCATTGACAAACGGACAGCCGTTTTCCATCAGAGAAGCGATCCAGCTGAAGAACGGGAAAACAGCCAGCCATAAAGACAAACCGATAAAAATGAGGATCACGGTCCGCTTCAGCAAAAAACTGTCCTGCGGATTGATGTCTACTGTCCCCGTCAGCCGTCCGCTGATGGCAAGGCAGATCATACCAAGCAGCTGATATAACAGAAAACGGATAATAACATTCTCGTTATTCATCTGCGTATTGCGCAGCATCGGCAGAAAAAGAAGCGCACAGATCATCAGCAGGAAAATTCCATAGATAAAAGGCTGTACCGAAATCACTGCCACCATCAAAGCCGTACTCATCAGAGAAATCGGAATAAAAAATTTATAGATATGCGCAAACATACTTCCGAAAATCCAGAGAAAAGCAAAGGCATAAAAGAATGCAACGATCGTTTGATCCGAACGGCTGATAGTCAATGTACGCCCCAGCAAACGGGCAGAAGCAGAAAAAATCAATGATGAGCGGTTCACAACGATCATGCTGTTTACCGGAACCCGAAGAGCAACCCCGGAAAGGAAAGCTGTCAAAACCAGACTAACAATTCTTGAAAAGCGCTTGTCATTGGGGAAAAACAGCAAAAAGGCCCCGGTTAAAAACGGAAGGTAGATCCACAATGCCGCAGCACTCACGCTTCATCCTCCAAAGTCTCTGCCTGTCGATCCGTTTTCGGCAGCGAAAGGATCGAGCCGCCAAATGCCATCAGCAGATTGATAGCCGCAAAAAAGGAAAAAACCAGTACAGAACTTTCCATATAAATATAGGTGATTGAAAAAGACACACAAATTGCCTGAAGATAAATGCAGCGGAAAATCAGAATATCATCCAATGTCAAGCTGAACAGGCACATCATGCTATTCCAAAGCACCACAAACAAAACAGACTGCCGGACCGGGATCCAAAAACGAAGAGCATCTGAAACCGTATAAGCCAAAATACCGCTGATCAAAGCCAAAACGATACGAAAATAAAGGGCCACGCGTGAGCTGTGCACCGGCTGTTCTTCTGAATTTTCCCGCTGAGACGTACCCAGCAAAACCGTCACCCCAATACCGCACACCAACAGAGCCGCACACATTTGCGGAGAGCAGACGCTGAGCAGCAAAACACAGCCCCCAAGATAGAAAAGAACAAGCCCCGTCAGCTTGACAAGCACCGTCGGCATGATGTTCAGCAGCAGACCGCCTGCGGCACACAGCAGGGAACCCATCAAAGGAATCAGGATCGCCTGACTCACAGGACCCTTCCTCCAAACACAGCTGCGATCAATATAACCATCAGGATCAACTCCCAAATCAGGCCGCCATTGTTTTCCAGCATCAAGCTGAGAGCAAGAAACGCCCTCCGTACAGTCCGTCCGCCCCAGCGTCCGATAAAGATCAGCCAATCCATATCCAGCAGCCGCTGCATTCCCCGCCAAAAAAGAGAGAGCAATGCCTGCCCCCAGGCTGCTGTGTTCTGTGTTCGGCGGCTTTCCGGCATAAAACGTACGGATAAAGTGAGTAAAATCCCTCCAAGAAAAGCAGCTGCGGAGGCAGGAATAACACCCATGCTGAAACGCTGCTGAAAACTGATCACGGAAATAAAGACATGTACGGCAATAGAGATGACGAAACCAATCGGATAAACAGAGCGCATCCAGGGTTCCAATTCGGAAAATTTTCGTCCCTCCGAACGAAAAATATGCAGAAATGCACCTCCGATCAGGAAAATCATCACCAGAATAAACATGATATCCAAAAGCTTATAAGGGCCATTCGTCAATCCAAACCATCCCACAGCATTTGGTGTATAAGGCAAACCGGAAAAGCAAAGCACAACCAGACATACCAGCACATTCATAAAGGGATTGTGAACCTGATGAAGAGAGAGTGGTGCACAGGTCAGCGCAATCGAAACACCCCATATGATAAGAGCTTCCTGATCACCGCGAAGTGCGCATATGAATGTCATACCGCAGACAGCCAGAACAGCATAAGTGATCCCGGAAAAAGAATTTTCCGAAAGGAGCCACCCCACTGCTCCGGCAACAGATGCAAATGTCCCCGCAAAAAACAGCAGAAATACAAGATCCTGACGAAGTCCCGTCAGCGGGATCCTGCTCATAACCGGCATCACGGTCAAAACAGAAACAAGCCGAAGCATGGTTCCCAAACCTACACGGGAATCAGACATTTCGCTGTAGGGCTGTGAGACCGGCATGATACCCATCCGCAGCGCACAGGCAGTTAAAAGGTAAGCCCCGCCATTAAGGCTGATAAAACCCCGAAAATCGGAGGGAGACTCAGAATTACTCAGGGCAAGACTCGATGCAGCGAGCAAGGTTCCGATAAACCTGACCGCAACCGCTGAAAGGAAACTGCGGGGTATCGTGTTCGGCCGTGAGCGAATATATTGGACAGCCAAATCGATACCGTCAAAAATCACCCATCCATAGATGATCATTTTCATATCATTCGCAGATACAGAAAGATAACCGATAGCTGCGATCAGTAAATAAAAAAACCATACCCGCGGAGCTGTCTGGGCCTCAATATAGGAAGCTGACGTCAGGAGTAAAACAACCAGCAGTGCCGATACGCCCAACATATACGGGAAGGAAATGCCATCCAGGACAAAAAAACCCGTACCGGAAACAAGCGGCGAAGAAGCTCCGGAATATGTGGAAACAACATCAGAAAGCGGGAGTATATTGATATCCGGGCGAAAAAAAAGTGAAACGGTCCATCCCAATGCAAATGCAGCTGCCAGAATTGCGGCGAACCATGCGGCTCCTATGTTGGAATTACCGCGGTTAATCAGCAAAATAATCACTCCCGCAGCCAGCAGAACACCGACAGGGACGGACCAGACCAGACTCATAAATCAATCACTGAGCGGTTCACAATGCAGGAAACGGCCCGCACCGCGCTTACCCTTCCACTCACCGTTATCGACGATCACATCACCACGCAGCATCACTTTGACAGGATACCCGGTCAGTTCTTTCCCCTCATAGAGATTATAGTCCGTACGATGCTGAGCGACATTCACACCATAGGTAAGCTTTTTCACCGGATCCCAAATAGCCAGATCAGCGTCAGACCCCGGCAGGATCGCGCCCTTTTGCGGGTAGATATTGAAAATTTTCGCCGGATTGGTACACATCAGCTCCACGAAGCGCATCGGGGATATCCGTCCGTTCACCACGCCTTCCGTCCACATCACCGGCAGACGGTCACCGACACCGGGCTGTCCGTTAGGTATTTTCGTAAAATCACCGCGGCCGAGTTCTTTCCCGGGCCGCTTGAACGGCTGCCCTTCGTACAGGATTTCTTTCGTTCCGTCAAACATAAACGGACAATGATCCGTCGCTACCGTGTCAATAGTCCCATCTTCCAGTGCTGACCAGATTCCTTCATTGTCTTCTTTATCCCGCATCGGAGGTGAACAGACAAATTTTGCGCCTTCCCATCCCTGCATGTCATCTTCCGTAAACATCATATATTGCGGACAGGTTTCTCCCCAGACGTTGATACCGAGATCTTTGGCATAAGCCAGAACATCCATCTCAACCGCTGTGTTCATATGGACGATATAGATCGGGGCATACCCCGCAGTCTTGGAAAGCATGCAGACATTCAGAAGTTCCCCGCCCGTACCGTCTTTGGAACGGGTCCGGGCATGCCAGATCGGATCCGTATGTCCGGCAGCCAGCGCTTCAGCGACCTGAAGATCGATCAAATCACCGTTTTCCACATGGAACATGGAAATGATGCCCAGTTCATTCGCCATGCGCATTGCCTGGAACATTTCCCCGTCCTGCAGCCGCATGCGGCCGTTATAGGCAGTGAACATTTTGATGGAATTCACGCCCAATTCCGGTAATTTGGCAATTTCAGCAAGACTTTGCGGTGAAAACCGTGTGTAATTCATGTGAACACCATAATCTACCGCAGCTTTGCCCTGTGAATTTTCTTCCCAGACATGGAAACTGTCCACCAGTGAATCCAGATCATGGTTTGCAAAATCGATCACGGTCGTTGTACCGCCGAAAGCAGCCGCCTTTGTGCCGGTGTAATGGTCATCCGAAGATGTCGTATTCGGCATCGGCAAGTCCAGATGAACATGAGCGTCCACCCCACCGGGAAGTACCAGCATTCCCGAAGCATCGATCACATCTGCATCACTGATGCCGTCAAAATTCTGCCCGACAGCAGCAATTTTCTCGCCCTCAATCAGGATATCAGCTTCATACATCGCGGAATCCGTAACAACCGTCCCGCCTCGAATGATCTTCTTCATTTGCCCTCCTTATGATTATCTACGATTTCGTTTCCAGCTCCAGTCCGGAAAGCGTTAAATTCCCAAGCAGAAACAGCAGATCTTTTGGCAGTTCTTCCGGATATTCTTCATTTGCCCCGGATTGCGTTCGTCCGTAAACCTCTTCCCGCTCACGGAGAACTCTCCAGAGATTCCCTCTTTCCCGTGCATTCATCGCCAGTCCCCGGATCGATTCCGCAGACATAATGCGGCTGCCGGTCGTATAAAAGAAGGTGAAGCGTTTCCACTCATCTGCCGGAATCGGATGGGGAAGGGGCTCAATTCCCCGCAGCTGGATTTTGAAATATTCTTCACTTGCCCGGGGATGGTCCGGCTCATCACGGAAGAGCTCTGCCCGGGTGGTGAGTTCGACACCGGCGACCTCTGCATAACACTCGATCTGACTCTTATGTCCTTTTCCGAAAGCTGATGTCTGATAAAAAGCGATCGCATCCGGATGCAGGATTTTCGGGGCGCTTTTCAGCGGAATGCGATACCAGCCCAACAACCGCGCAATATCCATATCACGCGGTTTCGGCATAATAGCCACCAACACCAATGCATCTTCTGACAGTTCCATAATTTGATTATAATTGTTTTCCCGAAATCAGCCAAACATTTCTCCAATGAGTTTGGGACGAATCCTCACTTCGCATTAAAAAAGACGCTGCAGCGCCTTTTTTATTTGCTCACATCACAGAAAAATTTACTGTATCAACCTCGCCGCAACGATCCTGCGGGAGGCATAGCCCCCTTCGATCCGTTCATCCTCACAGGTCATCAGCATGACAGTTTTGTCATATTGGAACCCGGTTTTATACAATGCCGCATAATCATATTCGCTGATTTTTTCATTGGCATAAATTTCAAAAATCAGCAGCCGGTTATTATGTTTGCGGATGAAAATATGATCACCCACGTTCATGGTGGCAATCAGGGCAAATGGTCCTGCAGTCTCCGCGTCAAGCGTATTATGCGCTGCCAGTACAGAAAAACCTTCACCGGGAAGGCTCGTGCCTTCCAGCAGTCCGGTATCCATTCCAAGCCATTCGATCGGGTAAGAATCCTCACCGAATTCAACGTAAACAATTTCAGTGGTGACGCCAAGGGAAGGGATCTGCAATTCCATGGCCACCGGCTCATATTTCACCGAAGCCGGTTTTTGAATTCCGGAAATACCCCTGGCCGTTGTGATACCGGCAGCGGGAAGCGGGAGCAGATTGCTGATATCTGAGGAAAAATTCAGCGGGAGCAGCGCCGGAGCACTGTTCCCCGATGTGCTGACGCCTTTCGACTGCAGTTCAGCATCTTCTACACTTTTCGCGGAAGACCGCCCTGACGGAGACAGCAGCAGCATCGGCTGAGCGGTCGGTTCCGCGATCTGAACCGAATCAGCAGCCTCTTCCGCAGGGGAGATCAGCAGCGTTTCTGTTCGGACCAAAGTCGGCTGAGGCGTAGGAGTTTCACCGCAATCCCAGCGGGCATAAAAAACAAAACCGTTTTTCTCCTCCGACCAGGTGGTGGCAACATCCATCGGTTCCCATTCACTTCCCTCAGCAAGGATGGGCATGATCGCCGATTCACCCGTCGGCAGGAGAGACCAGCCTAAAAACTTGCAGCCTTTCCGCACAAACGGAGTGTCCTTTTTATCCTTGGACGCTTCATTTTTTTTCAGTGTTATTTCATTCGTCCCGGACTTGTATTTCACTTTGTTGATTTTCCCGGAATCAGCCCCGTTCCCGTCATACCAGACCGTGAAATCCTCCCAGATTTGTGCAAACGAAACCGAAAACGAACAAAAAAAGGCTGTCAATAAAAGCAGGAACAAACCTGTACGAACAGAATATTTATTTAAACAAACAGGGACAGATGATCTCTCCATGATTTGCGCACCTCTCTCTAATGCAGCAGAAATCAATAATCACTGACGATTAACCAACCATTATCAATTTTCTCTGATTATATCAGTATTTTTAAGATTATGCAAATACAGTCTCAAAATTAAAAATCTTTAATCAAGACAAAAACAGTCAAAAAAAGGCATTTGCTGACATTCCCGAATTGGAATTTATCCCATATACTATTAGATAAACAGCGAAAGCCTGGTTTGTCGGTTCTTTTCTGCGCTGAAATGAGCCTGCAAAAACCGTCTTCTCAGGCATAAGTGAAAGCAGTCAGTACCGGGGGAAAGCATGCAATACGGATATTTTGATAACAAAAATCGCGAATATGTCATCGAACGGGTGGACCTGCCCGTTTCATGGACGAACTATATCGGAATCGGCGATCTTTACGGGGTTTTTAACCACACCGCAGGAGGTTACCTGCTGTATAAAACACCGGAATACCACCGCATCACGCGCTTCCGCCCCAACGCCGTTCCCATGGACATGCCCGGACATTATGTCTACCTGCGGGATGATGCGGATGGTGATTACTGGAGCATCTCCTGGCAGCCGGTGGGAGCAGGTACAGACCCCGAATGAAGGCATGAACACCGAGCTCAACATCTGGAACCTTTATCAAAGTGAGATCAATGTGCTGTTCTCCCGCTTCACTTCCTTCATCGAAGTCGGCGGACGAACCGGGCTGGGCTTCCGTGATACAGCGCAGGATGCCATGACGATCCCCCATGCGGAACCGGTAAAATGCCGATCACGGCTGATGGAACTTCTTCGGGCAGTGGTCTCTGAAGGCTATGGGCTGCATCTCTTCGAGCCCCGCTGGTTTGAACCGGAGCCGGATTTCAAGCCTTTCAAATCTCCCACTGTGATCCCGACTCCGAAACAATCCGAATATGTTCACGGCATCAAAGACGCCTGTGCAGATGATGCGCTCTGGCTGGTTTCAGCCGTCGTGCAATACATCCGGGAAACCGGCGAGATCGGGCTTGCTTATGAAACAGTCACCTATGCGGATGGCGGACAGGACAGCGTCTATGAACATTTGAAGCGAATTCTCAACTTCTCTGCACGGGAAATCGGGCAAAACGGCATTTGTAAAGGACTGCGGGCAGACTGGAATGACTGCCTGAACCTTGGCGGCGGAGAAAGCGCCATGGTCAGCTTCCTGCACATCTGGGCGATGAAACAGTTTGCGGAGCTTGCCTGATTTTGACCGTCTGGTTATTGATCCCTGCATACCGGCTGAGTGGAAAGAGTTTTCAATTGTACGGAAATGGCGCGGAGGGATTTATAATATACATATCAGCAACCCGGATGGGGTGGAGAAAGGCGTTTGTTCCATCAGCATGGATGGGAAAATCGTGGATGTTCTGCCGGTGATCCCGGCAGGAACAAGTTGTAACGCAGAAGTCATATTAGGGAACAGGTAACAGGCAAAAGGTAACAGGTGTTCAGACAGAAAAGGCAGGGATAGTTACCTGCAGCTCAGAGCTGAGTCTGTGGGGCAGTCCTGATTTAATGAAAAGAGGTGCTTCATGATAAAATTCGGTACGGGTGGATGGCGGGCGATTATCGCCGATGATTTTACAAAAACAAACCTGCGGCTGTTGACCGCCGGATTGTGCAAGATGATGCTGGAACAGGGTCTCGCCGGAGCAGAGATCTGCATGGGTTATGACCGGCGCTTCCTTTCGAAAGAATCCGCTCACTGGGCTGCAGAAGTGCTGGCCGGATATGGTTTTCACACCTATATGGTCAACCGTTCCTCACCAACCCCGCTGATCATGTATGTTGTCCGGGAACGTAAGGCAAATTACGGCATGGCCATCACTGCCTCGCATAACCCGGCAACCTATAACGGTGTAAAAGTTTTCACCCACGGCGGACGGGATGCAGCACCGGAAGTGACAGAACAGATCGAAAATTATGCCGCTCAGACCGATCCGACAGAGATTCCTTCCGTTGATTATGACATCGCCCTCAGTCAGGGTCTGATCAAGGAAGAAAATCCCACCAATGATTATTTGGATACCATTCTGGATTCAGTCGACGTACAGACGATCAAAAAAGCACAGCTGCGCATTGGACTGGATCCGCTTTACGGTGTCAGCCAGTCCTGTCTGCGCACCGTTCTCACCACCTGCCGCTGCGACCTGGAAGTGATCCATGATATGCATGACACCCTCTTCGGCGGCAAGCTGCCAACCCCGACAGCTGAGACCCTGATTCCGCTGGAACAGCTGGTCGTAGACCGTCATTGCAATTTTGGCCTTGCCACCGATGGCGACGCGGACCGTATCGCGGTTATCGATGATAACGGTTTCTTCGTCCATCCGAACCAGCTGCTGGTTCTGCTTTACTATTACCTGGTCAAATACCGAGGCTGGAAAGGAGACTGTGTCCGCAACAATTCAACCACCCACCTTCTGGATAAGGTCGCGGAAGGCTTCGGACAAAAAAGTCACGAGGTCCCGGTCGGTTTCAAATATGTCTCAGCCAAAATGGCTGAAACGGAAGCCATCATCGGAGGTGAATCTTCAGGCGGGTTGACTGTAAAGGGCCATATCGCCGGGAAAGACGGCATTTACGCGGCAGCCCTTATCACGGAAATGGTGGCCGTTACCGGCAAATCGGTGTCTGCTCTCTATGATGAGATATGCGGGATGTACGGATTCTGGGCATATGCAGATGGTGACATCCGTGTCAAACCGGAACGAAAAGAAGAACTGAAAAAGATGATCTTTGAGTCTGAAGTGATTCCCGAATTTGAGAAGGAAATCGAACACATTGACCGCTCCGACGGCTGTAAAATCTGGTTCAAAGATGGCAGCTGGTGTATCTGCCGTTTCTCCGGTACCGAACCGCTGCTTCGCTTCGCTGCGGAAGCACTGGAACGGGAAAATGCCGAAGCATATATCGAAGCATGGAAGGGCATAGCAGTGAGCAGTGAGCAGTGAGGAGTGAGGAGTGAGGAAGTTGGCGAAATAAGAAATAAGGAGCGCCGATAACGTCTAACGTCTTATGTCTGATAAACGTCCTATCTCTCTCAGTACGGTGATGATCATTCTCATCATCCTCTGCTGGCTCATCCCTATCGCGGCTGTTTCCGTGATTTTCGGTACCCTGCTGACCCGCAGCTATGAAGAATCGCAGCAGGCAGCCATCGAGACCACTGTAGAAAACGCCCTGCGGGAGCTTGAGATCCGCTTGACAGCAGCCATGGAAGATTCCAAAGACGTCTCCTACGATGGCATCGTCAGGAGTTCCTGGCGGACATTTCAATTGGATAACGATTCCGCGGCTCTTTACAGCAAGGTAAACGAATACCTCAGCCAGCGTTTTGCCCGGGATGAGAAATATAAGGCAGTATTTATCAGCTTCCGAAATGGTGTTGATATCGGTTCTTATGTTATTTCTCCGGGATTTCCCGAATATTCAACCTTATCGAACTATTGAAAAAACGCTGAACCGCTGATCATGGAGTGAATGGCGGAAGAAGATACACCGATCCGCTTTTTTGCTTTAAACAATGAACTCTTCATGGCAC
>CAYWGX010000006.1:20566-33093 GCA_964457635.1 uncultured Leptolinea sp. | reverse complement strand
AAAAGGTGCAATTAATATGATAAAATATCCTTTAAAAGGTGCAATTAATTAAAGTGAAGGAGTATTGATGGAACGAAGAGCATTGAAGGTTCTTGAAAAATGGCTGCAGAGTTCCCGAAGAAAACCCATGATTGTATGGGGAGCCAGGCAGGTAGGCAAGACCTATCTTATCCGGTATCTGTTCGCTGAGCAGTTTTTTGCACAATCCTATGTTTATGTTGACTTTCGTCTTGAAAAGAACATTGCGGCATATTGTTCTCAGACAGTCGATCCGAAAGAAATTATTACGTTTATTTCCCTGGAGAAAAGAAAGGCGATCAATGAAAATACCCTGCTGATATTTGATGAGATTCAGGAGTGTCCATCCATTGTCACTTCATTGAAGTACTTCTGCCAGGATTATCCGCATATTCCCGTCATCGCCACAGGTTCCATGGTAAGGATTAAAATCCAGCGTTTGACCAGAAAACGCGGAACATCGTCTGCTGAAGAGCCGTTTTTATTTCCGGTGGGAAAAATCAATCAGATGACACTTTATCCTATGTCTTTTGATGAGTTCCTGCTGAATTATAATCCACAGCTTTTCAAGATTATCGAGCAATCCTGGTCGGAGAAAGTTCCGTTACAGGATGCTTATCATGAACTCGCTATGAACACACTTTATAAATTTCTTTTGGTGGGAGGAATGCCGGAAGCCGTTAAAACTTTCATTGAGACAGAAGATTTTTTGGAAACCCGCGAGGTGCTGAAAGATCTTTATGATAATTATTTATCAGATATGGAACTTTACCAAGCCAGCCCTGAATCCATTGTCCGTTCCAGAAAAGTTTTCAGTGGAATCTACCGGGAATTGAACCGTGATTCACGTAATTTCAGCCCGGGTCTGCTCGAACCGAAGGGTAAAAATCGTGATTTCCGGAATCCGATCGATTGGCTGACGATGGCATATGTGGTTCATCAGTCTTTCCAGCTGAAGGAACATGTTACTTTACCCCTGATGCAGGAGGAAGATTCCCTTTTCCGCCTTTATCTCGGTGATATTGGTATGTTTTCCTGGCAAAGTGGAATCAATGCATCTTCTTTCATCTCAAAAGAAGGACAGAATAATCTTGCAGGAATCTTTTTTGAAAATTATGCAGCACTGGAACTGACAGCTCGGGATCTCAAATTATTTTACTGGAAAGGAAAAAATAATGCTGAAATGGAATTTCTGGTTGAGTTAAACTCGACTGCTGTTCCTTTGGATGTAAAAAAGGGCAGCGGTGCACTGGGTTCTCTTGATAAGTTCCGAAATCATAACGGAAATGGGCTTGCAATCAAAATTTCACAAAATAATCTGGGTTTTAATAAATCAAGAAATCTTTTGACGGTTCCTTTGTATGAAATGCCCTTTCTTGCTGCGGATATTGCGGAGAACCATGTACTTTTCGAAAATCAATAACGAAGGTACGAATTGAGAAGAATTGTGTAAAACAGCACAGGAACCAAAAACATGAAACGAATCTCAAAAGACAGATACTATCTTAACATCGCGCAGGCTGTTTCATCCCGCAGTACCTGCCTCAAGCGGCAATATGGCTGTGTAATTGTGAAGGACGATGAAATCATCGCCACCGGATACAACGGCGCTGCCCGAGGTGAACCAAACTGCTGTGATATTTATGAACAATGTCCCCGGCTGCATGCTGAGCATAATTCCGGTAATTACGGAGACTGTGCGGCGGTTCACGCGGAGCAGAATGCCATGATCTCTGCCTCAAGAGACCGCATGCTTGGAGCGACGCTTTATCTCGCGGGGAGGGAATGGAAAGAAGGCCAGGACTTTATCGAAATGACCGAATGCAGCCCCTGCCCGATTTGTGAACGAATGATTCGCAACGCGGGCATCGCACGGGTTGTCGGACCGCAGCGTGTGAATGATGATCTGTAATCATGACAAATCTGCAGCGGGCTGATTTCGCTTTTGACCGCTGTATCATCTGTTTGAAAAACAGTTAGGGGCTGTTATACTTGACTTTATCAAGTGAGTTTCTATAGGATATAAAGCCAAAAATGTCAGAGAATGATATTACAAAAGAAAAAAAGCTCGAAGCATTATTGCTGAACGAAAACTTTATGGCGGCTGTATGCGCATTTATTGCTGTGACAGGTCTGAGCTCTTTGCTTTTCTTCAGGTCCGATATGGATCCGTTTGAAATTTTCGGATCGCTGGTCAAAATTTCTTCAGCCGTGGTCATTTATTTTGCTTTCAAATCCTATAAATGGGATGTCGTAAAGGGTTTACTGGGCGGAGTTCTGTTCTCCCTTTTATATCATGAAGCTTATCTTGTCCTCGGAAAATTATGGAGCGGGCAGGATTTTGACACCTATCTTGTCGCCGGTGTGCATGGAAGCATTTATCTGGCCGCAGCCGGTATGTCTCTGTGGATGACGCTCATCATTACCATCAACCACTTTATCGTAAATTATGCGCTGCGGAGCAATCCGAAAAACGTGATCCTGAATCGCATCGCCATCGTATTTAAGTTTGCTGCATACGCTGTACTTCTCGGAGCAAACAGCAGGCTCGGTTTTTCCTCTGCCATGATGTGGAAAAATGTTTTGGAGCACCTGACTGATATCGCTATATTATTGCTGGTTATCCTCGTAGAAGCGCAGTTTGATTCGTTTAAAAAACTGCGTCAGGAACTTCTTGAAGCAAAGCGGAAGGGGGCAACAGTCAAATGAACGTAAAAGAACGTCTTTTCGGGATCTGGCTCATCTCGATGAACCTTCTTTCATTGTGTGCCTATACTGTTTTTTTCGTGGCTCAGATGTGGCTGGATATATTGCATGCATGGTATTTGGGGCTGGTGATCCTGCAGGCTGCTGCCATGTTCATTTATATGTGGGGAGCTGACAAGCTGAAATCCAAAATATCCCGGATACTGTATCGGCTCCTTTTTTTGTCATCGTTTCTGGTGATCCCTTCCTTTATCTTCATTTTTATGGGGCTTGTTTCTCAATATCACGCGGAGATACCGGAAAGCATTGATGCCTCATCCATGCTCCCGAAGGAAATTTTGCCAAAGGGGCAGACCGTGGTTTACAACACAGGCCCGCTTTATGTGATTTTCCCGGAGTATACCGAAATAGAGCTTGTTACGAAAGACCGCCCATCAAAATCAGATGCGTCCATAACCTGGTGCAGCGGAGCAGCCTTTCAGCATACCGTGAGTCTTGGCTTTTCCGAGGAGGATGTGGAAGGTGATCACGCCATGAAGGGCACACTGTACGAAAGCCCTTATAACAGGGATGCCTTCGTGGCTTTCACTTTCGCTGACGGGAAATATGCTTTTAATTTTGAAAACACTTCCGAAGCTATGAAAAAAGCAGCTGCGGCAGGCGGCAGCGGCTTTATGCAGTTCGGTCTGATCCGGGACGGACGATCCGTGATGAATTTTGACAGACCCCGAGCCCGTTCCTATCGGACATTGGCCGAACTGAACGGAAATATCTGCATCATCGATTCCGTAAAGATGATGCATTTTACCGATTTTATGGAAGAACTTCAAAAGCTCGGCGTTACCAATGCTATTTATATGGATATGGGTGCCGGCTGGAATTATTCATGGCTTCGGCAGGCTTCGGGTAAGACCCTGCAGCTTTTCGGTTTCCCCGTTCCCTGGTCCCATAATTGGGTCATTTTTCGGAAATAAGCAGGTAGACCTCAAAATTGGCGTTTCCGGGTACTATCAGCTACAGAAATTGATGCTGTTGATAGAGAAAACGGAGATATTGTCTCCTTAGTAGCTGCTGATTTGAATGAATATCGCAGATTGCAGGATACAACAGCAGTAAGAAAGAATGTTTCACTTCCTGCTTGGTTGAGTTATCGTGCAGAAAAAGCCGGGTTGAGTTTATCATCTGTTTTGCAATCTGCATTGAAACAGGAATTGCATCTTGCATGAAATCATGTTGAAAAAATGCTGATAAGAAAGTGCCTGGATACAGATATTGTCAATGCCGGAAAATTCTATGACCGCGTTGTACTGTGGTTGGACAATCATATATTATAGAGCTGCGAAGCGGCACCTTATTCAACTGACAACCGGCTGCTGACTGCTTCCGGTTTGTCAGGATTAATGGAAACTTATATGCTGATCGCGATCATCGTTGGAATTGTTTTTGGAATAATGGGTGTAATTATTTTCATTTCGGAGTATTCGGAGATGAAGAGATGTACATGTGAAGCTGAGGCTGTTGTGATGGCTGTCAAGGAAGAGGTTCAATTGCATCGTTCGGGAAGAATGCATTATCAGACGTATTATTACCCGATCATTGAATTCACCGCTCAGGACCGGCTGATTCGGGCTGAACCACGCCTCAAAGCTTATACACCGGATTTTTACCAACCGGGAAAACAGCTGAAGATCCTGTATAATCCGAAAAACCCTTATGATCTGATGCTTGAGGGTAAAAACTCGCTTCAGGATGGTATAGGCGGCATGCTGATCATGTTTGTACTTGGGGCGATTTTTGTATACATCGGTATGCGTACGAAATGAGGTAAACCATGGAAAGACCCGTTACTACTTTATTTATGCTCATGTCCGTTGACGGAAAGATCAGCACCGGCGCGGTGGATGATGGAATGCACTGCTTTGCAGGATTCTTATGTACGGCTGCGGTATCGTGTGGTGAGCTGAATGTTGCGGCTCTGCCGTTGTAGCAATAACGGACATTATCAGAATACGAACAAATCATCAAGTATTACCTGATTTCTGACCATATTGCTGTATTTGTTGTGAACGTTTGGCGATTTGATGAATGTATCCCTGTCTTATGCAGGAACATCGGAATAGTAACCTGACATTGCGTATTATGTGTATTTAACGAACATAATACTTTGCGTATTGTGCGTATATTTAGTATAATTAACTTTGCGTATTGCGTAAAAAGTTGAATCGCAGGGGATAAGGTTATGGAAATCGGGCGTGAAATATACAATAAACTGCTGAACTGGAAAGAGGAAACAAAAGGCCGGAAAGCGCTCTTGATTGAAGGCGCAAGGCGGGTGGGAAAATCCACGATTGCAGAGAAATTCGCGAAAGAGCAATATAAATCTTACATTCTGGTTGATTTCAACAGTGCCTCAAAAAAAATCAGAGATAATTTTGATAATTTGAACCAAGCGGACGACCTGATCTTCGATTTGTGTATACGCTATTTACGACTGATGTCTGCCCAAAAGAAAAATTCAGGCAGCAAAAGTGAGCATTATTTATCGCTATGGTCCGCGGATGCCATCGAAAAAGGCGCTGGTCAATTATGTGGAAGCGGTGATCGATCAAAACAGTCCGGACTATATTCTGCCGGTGAGGTTTGTGATCGGTACGGAAGAAATGATCTCGGCAAAAAATCAGGGGGATACCGCAGGTACGGATTATGTGTTCAGCAGCGAGGATGAACTGGTACTGGCCGGAGATATCGCATCAAAGAATCTGAAAATGAATAAGGTCTCCATGGTCGCCGAACATGTGGGACAGTGCCCTGTACTTTCCTTTGGAAACAGTATGGGCGACGTCAGCATCACCAACTACGTCATGAGCAATGAACGGTATAAAACGGCAGCATTCTTTGTATGCTGCGATGACGGGATCAGAGAGAGCGGAAGTCCGGAAAAGGCGCAGAAGATTTATGACTTATGTGCTGAAAACGGCTGGATCCCGATTTCGATGAAGAATGACTGGCTGACTGTTTTCGGGAACGGTATAACAAAGAAATAATAATCTGGTAGATTTTGACAAATTAGACCCTCTTATTTTACATTTTTTATCATTTACACCTGCTGTCTTCCCGGATAAAATGAAAGCATCACGGAGGCAGCGGGATTTTTTTAGGCTGACTCTGACCTGATTCAAATGATCGGGTTTCAGAGACTTATTTTTGAATTGAAGGAAAATTGGAAATGATTCGGTTTGAGGAAATTGTGACAGTGTATGAGTTATGAGGGTGAAATGAGTGAAAGCGCAATTCTTGAAATAAAACACTTTTCAAAGTCTTACGGCGAAGGGAAGAAGGCTGTAGATGACCTTTCGCTGGATGTGATGAGCGGGGACATTTACGGATTCATCGGACACAACGGCGCGGGGAAATCAACAACCATCCGGGCTGTGGTGGGTGTGCTGGATTTCAGCGAGGGTGAGATCTTCATTGACGGGCACTCCATCAAAGATGAACCCATCGCCTGCAAGCAGGTAACGGCCTACATTCCCGACAATCCTGATCTCTATGAAAACCTGACCGGCATCCAATACCTGAACTTCATCGCGGATGTATTTGACATCAGTGCGGCGGAGCGGGAAGCGCGCATCAAAAAATACGCGGACCTGTTTGAGATCACAGAGGTACTGGGAGACCTGATCGGCTCCTATTCCCACGGGATGAAGCAGAAGCTTGCCATCATCTCAGCACTCATCCATGAGCCCCGGCTGCTGGTGCTGGATGAGCCCTTTGTTGGGTTGGACCCGAAAGCCAGCTTTCTCCTGAAAGAGGTCATGCGGGAGATGTGCGACAGGGGCTGCGCGATCTTTTTCTCGACCCATGTGCTGGACACCGCGGAGAAGCTCTGCAATAAGATCGCCATTATCCGACAGGGCAGGATCATCGCCTCAGGTACCATGGAGGAGCTGACGGGTGGACATTCCCTGGAAGAAGTATTCCTGGAGGCAGTCAATGAAGAGCAAAAGCCTGCTGCTGCTTAAAACCCTGCTCCTTTCCACCGATCTGCGGAATGTTTATAAATACAGCCGTGACAAGCAGAAACGGAAAAAGATCATCGCCGGTTTTATCGGCGCTATGATCCTGTATGTGATGCTGATTGCATACGGCATCGCGATGTGCGTCGGGTGGGGAAAACTGGGTATGAGCGCTGATATTCCGGTGCTGTGCGCCCTGGTCATCAGTGTGCTTGCCTTTATCTTCCCTCTCCTGCGGACAAACGGCTATCTCTTCCATTTCAAAGAGTACGACATGCTGATGGCGCTGCCCTTTGAGGCGAAGACCGTCGCGGCCTGTAAGTTTCTGTATATGTACATCCGGAGCCTGCCCTGGTACCTGAGCATTTCCCTTGCCATGATGGCCGGGTATGGGTACTTTGCCCGTCCGGCATTTTGGATATACCCGTTCTGGGTCGTCCTGTCTTTTTTCCTCCCGCTCATTCCCATGCTGATTGCGGCTTTTCTCGGATTCCTGATCGCGAAAATCGGATCCGGATTCAAAAAGACCAATCTCGTTCAGACCGTACTCAGCTTTTTGATCATCATCTTCAGCTTTTCGCTGCGCTTCATATTTGAAGACATTTTCAGGAATGATAAGGTACAGGCCGCACTGGAGTCCGTGTCTGAAATGACCGGTAATGCCGCGCGAATCTATCTTCCGGCAGGCTGGTTTGCGGATGCAGTCACGAAGGGGAACCTTCTGTCTGCCCTGCTGCTGATCGGTGTGAGCGCACTGCTTTTTGCGGTCGTGTTTCGTGTAGTAGAAAATTCGTACAGGCAAATCAACTCCGCGCTGAAATCCCATGCCGCTGCAAAGAACTACCACATGACCGTGCAGAAACAGCACCGTGTGGTCGACGCGATTGCCTTCAAGGAATTCAAACGCCTGACCGGTTCCACGACGTACATGGTGAACTGCGCGGTGGGCGAGATTATGGCAGCGCTGCTTGGCATTCTCACGCTTGTTATCGGATTTGACAAAATCGTCGCTATCGTAACACAGAACGCTCCGATCGATCCGGCTATCCTCCAGCCCGCGATCCCCTTTATCGTCTATTTCTTCATTGGAATGATGGCGACCACCGCCTGTTCGCCTTCCCTGGAAGGGAAAAATTTCTGGATCCTTCAGAGCCTGCCGCTGAAGATGAGGACGGTCTATCAGGGGAAGATGCTCTTCAACATGTACCTGACGGTTCCCTTTATGGCCTTCGCCACCCTGTGCCTGTGCATCTCCGCAAGGGTGCCCGCTGTTGATACGATCCTGTTTCTGGTTCTGGGGCTCGCCTTGTGCGCCTTTTCAACAGCCTGGGGATGTGTCTGCGGGATCAGGCATATCAAGCTCGATTGGGAAAACGAGCTCGAGGTGATCAAGCGGGGCTCGGCGATGGCACTTTATATGCTGCCCAACATGTTCGTAGTTATGGGACTTACCGTACTGGTGGTTTTTCTCGGCACCCGTGTGGATCAACGATTGCTGACCCTGATTTTCATCCTCATCTCATCCCTGCTTGCCGGGCTGAGCTATCGCCGCGTCATGAGCTTGTCAAAAAAATGAGACAACGGGAAACGTTCTTGCTGTCTCACATCAAAGATAATTTATAATTAGACAAAAAGCAGGAATTACAATATGCGAATATATCTGGTTATGTGTTGTTACAATCGTCCTTATGATGCACAGGACCAATTGAAGACAGCCATGGAAACACAGTCAAAACTCAAAATCCAAAAAATGATCCGAGATGGTAATTTGGAGCTTATTGGGTCCTACATATTGGATTATGAATGCTGAAATGTTCCTGTACCAATGAGAAAAAAGGCTATCAGAGAATTTATATATAAATACATGAAAGGATATGTTGGTCTTGAGCGAGACGCTGAAATATCGGAGATAGCCAAACGAATCATGGCAACAAATATAAAACAGCAAGATGCTTATCATGTAGCTTCTGCAATTTATGCGAAATGTGCTTATTTTATTACAACCGATATTCGGCTGTTAAAGTATAAAACAGATGAAATCAGATTGGTTAACCCTATTGAATTTATTGCGGAATTGGAAGAATAAATGGAATTAATAGCGGATAATCTTAATGTTTTCGATTTGGCTGATGCCGGGATGGAATGCCTTACTGAAAAATTCGGAATTGTTGGTGCGGAGGCTTTTATTGCAATGGTACTTCGGGAAAAATTGGATTATACAAAATGGCGCAAAAATTTTTATGATTCGATGAGCCCCGGTGAGTTCCATCGAAAAGCTGTGGAATATGCAAAAGAGCATCCTTATTCAGGAAATGCTGAAAGGCTATAGCCGACTGTCTTCTGATCGATCACGCGCTTTGCTTCCAGGTTCTCATATCCCTGGGGTGTATGGGTTCCGCAATAGACAGTTTAATCCTCTCTGCGGTTTTTGGGATCGACCCAGAAATGCCATTTCGGAGCTTTCGGCATCGGTTCATGCTTGATCAATGCGCTGATGACACGCCGGTGAGTGAACAGGCAGCATGCGCAAAGGACGATGACTACGATCCAGACGATTGTTTTTGTTTCCATGAAAATACCTCATTTGAATAATAGTGAGGAAGCGCTGTGTTATGTGCCATTGGGGACGGTTCCTTCTGTCTCCGTGCCTGCACCTTGCGGTGCAAACGGTCCCAATGGCACAGATGTTTATTTATTCGCAGGTTCCCACTTGCAGCGGACGGGAGAGACGATGCTTCCGTCTTTTTTCATTGCGGCAAAGGCTTTGTCCACAACCTTGCGATCCAGCCCCGTGAGTTCAGCGACTTTTCCGGCGTTCAAAGGCTCTCCGGCCTTTCTCATTGCATCAAGAATCAGTTCTTTTTCGTCCATGGTTTTCTTAGCCCAACATTTCGATGATGTAGTTTTCGATACCGATCTGCTCGATCAGGCACAGGTGACCCTTGACCCAGTTGTAATGTTCCTGTTCGTCAAGGATGAATTTTTCGATCATGGCCTTGGTTACATAGTCGTCATCAAACATGGCCAGGGATTTGCTCATCATCGGCAGTGCTTCGGCGGAATCCTTGCAGTCGTATTCCAGCATTTCCTTGATGTCGGTGATAACAGGATAGGGCTCGAGCTCAACAACCGGAGTTTCACCCAGTTCGATCAGGCGGGCATTGACTTTCTTCGCTTCTTCCCATTCTTCATCGGATTCAGCCATGATCTTGTCAGCCAGTTTTGTCAGGCCGCGGGCCTGGAGAAGCTGGGCGTGGATGGAATGCTGCTGGGAATTGCCAAACCAGCCTTTTGCAAATGCTTTCAACAGTTCGATCTTTGTCATTTGAAATACTCTCCTTAATTTTATTTTTTTTATTGTGCGCTTTCTTATTGCGCACAACATATTATAATACTGATTTCTGTGAACTCAATTCTGAATATTACTTAATCTTCTTGATCAGCTGTTTTTTCAATCCATTCATTGGAACAGATCTGAACATCGCTGCCCGGTGCGAAAGAACACTGATTCAGAGCGTTGTATTCCAACACACTTTCCAGCGGATAAACGTAACCCTTGATCGGCAGATTATCCCAGGCAGTGAGGTCATTATCCTCCTGAACCAGATTGACCATTTCAATAACTTCTGCCCAGTCCAGCCAGGCATCCTCATCAAAACCGATAAAGCTTTCACCCGGGTTGACGATCCCGAAACCATAAGAAGAATCTTCTTCCGGCTGCGTTTCTTCGTCATAAAATCCAATCCCGGTCCCGGAAGCGTTCACCATTGAATACTTTGTTCCGTCTGCAGTTTCAACAGTTTGCTCTACAACAATGCTGACGCGGGAACCCGCGGGCAGCACCAGCCAGTGATTAAGGTCCATGCGGTGGTAACCGGCATAGGTGAAGGTTTCCAAAACAACATCCAGCAGCTCTCCGTCATCAGGTGTTTGTGCGTCTTCATCCAGCAGATAAACGGATGCGGCGACCGTGGTATTCAGATCTCCGGTCATAACGGAAACGAACTCCATAACAGAATCTTCGGAAACGTAGAAAATGTTTCCTGCGTAGATCGGTGTTTCAAACAGCGTCGAATGCATCATACTCACGGGCATGTAATCATATTGGAGTATCTCCATATGATCCGTATTCTGGATATCTTCCCGGGTTACAAAATCAAAAGTTTGCGGGCTGGAGAGATTCATATCATAATACGACATATAAAAATAACCGTCCATCCCCCAGTCGGTACCCCAGCTGTTCCGAATGATCCATGCACCATCCGCCGGTGGTTGACGACCTTCGGTGAAGTAGGCAGCGGGGAAAGTATCATCCCAGCCAACAATGGCAACAGCATGATTGCTTCCTTCAAATTTGTCGGAATACTGCGCGTAAATGACCGGATCCTCTCCGACGAAATTCAAATAGCGGACAGGTCCTTCATATTCAAGCGCTTTATCTTCGGCAAGCAGTTCATCATATGGAAGTCCAAAATTCGGAGAACTGAGAAGATAAAACAATTCATCACGATCCATGGTTTCTAAATCATAAAGATCCGTATCAATTTCGAGTTCTTCCAGTACCTTACGGATTTCTTCCCGCAGCTCCTCCGCGGTCATCCTTTCCCGGAGCGCATCAATCGGTTTGGCAGAATCTGCCAATATGGAAACGGCTACAGCCCGTCCTGATAACAGTTCCCATTTGATCATTTCTATTACTTCGGGACGGAAATAAAAATTATCGTCTTTATCGATGCCGTAAGGATCCGGAAGAATATTGGAATCCTTCATCTCGAAGCTTTGGATAAACCGCATATCCTCCGGTATGCTCCAGTCACCGTCTCCATCTATGGTTCCCTCACTGTTCAGATAAGGAACAATGGCTTCTTTTACGACGCCTACACCTGAGGCAAAGGTAGTAGTAGCCAGGCCGAGATTTCCACCATTATCATAAATATGAGAATCCGTCGGTTCAAAAAAATGAGTTCCTTCTCCTGCCTGGCTTTCATCATAAGGATATTCTCCCTCCGGATAATCCTCGATTTCGGGCAGTGGATTAGCGGCAAACCAGGCAAGATGTTTTTCGGAAAGATCCATTTCTTCGCCATATATTTTCTCGTATTGTTCAGTAGTTAATCCAAAATCGTTCAAAATGCCGGTTTCACAGGCTGCGATGGCTGCAAAACTCCAGCAGGTACCCCAGGGACTCTGGTCCCGGACAGGAGGAACGGTTCCGTTATCCCGCAGATCCATTTTTTCCGGCAGCAAGTCGGCAATCGAGTCCCATTGCAATTCAGTGTAGATATCATTCAGCCTTGTATTGACAAAAGTCTCTGAAAGCTGCGAACCCAGATAGAGCAGTTTTTCCTGATCATCTTCATCCAGGTCGTAAACGGACAGGTTCTGCGCTGAAGCAGCTGATGAAATTGCAAGTACCAGCAGCAGAACAAATAATACAAATCTATTCATTTTCGTCATATTATTCCTCAATTTTTTACATTACATTAACTGATGTTAACTTACTATTCGGAGCTTAACAGATAGAGGGTCTGAATTTGGCTTAGGTAAAACACGATACAGGTACTTATTGAAACTTTAATGATATATTTCAATTATTACAAATCATTTTACAACAAATCTCCCGAAACAAAACAATAAGATATATGTTTGTGATTTTTGCAGCTAAGCTATAGTAATAATTGATCGCTGCAGTTTACAGAGCATACAGAAGTGACATATGGGAACGAAGTAAAAGTCGGAAAGCCCTGGTTCTGCAAATATATTTGCCCGGTCGGTACCCTATAGTTG
>CAYWGX010000006.1:0-20466 GCA_964457635.1 uncultured Leptolinea sp. | reverse complement strand
GTCCAGTTTAAGTATATAATTATACCGATAGCTTGAGTGAAAGGGAACGAGATTTTTCATTATTGAGCCAAAGGGGATTGTCCCTGACTGCCAATTTTTCAACTCCGGAATCTCTGCCGGTGGAGCAGGGTTTTTACTGGGGAATGTCGATGAAGTAATGACCGTCACCGGCTGAGAGCAGGCCGTTTTCGAACTCGATCGAAGCGATGCAATTGGCTTCGGAATCGAAGAAATCATAGACATAAAAACCGCCCGTCGAGAAGACGCAATCTGCCTTTCCGGTGACGATCCCGCTCCGGATCACAGAAAGCAGTTCGGCTTTGTTTTCTTCAGTCAGGTCCAGCGGGATCGGCCCCTCTTCACAATCAGACAAATACCCTTTGATTTCCGCGTTCATGACGGCATTCACATCTATCCCCGTAAACTGAGCCAGCGGAACCGGCGTGAATCCCCGGGGGCCCATCCCCAAATCGTCATAGGCATAGGTGGTGACTTCCGGGAACAGCTTCCGCATCATCAGGTAAAGTGCCTGAGCGTTCGGATCCGTATTTTCAAACATATCGTCCCCGGACATCCCCAGCAGGATGAAAGTCGGTTCTCCCTCTTTGCTGTAACGCACGGCATAGCTTTTCTCCGTCCCGGCATCGCAGGCGGCGGGAACAGATGCGCTGCCCTGATCCTCCACAGCGAAGACCAGGCTGCTGAGCGCGAAGCTGTCATCATGGATCAGGGTGGATTTTTCCGTGAACTTTTCCGTCTGCGAGAGATATTCGAGCTGCTCCTCAGGTTTGTAAGGCCATTTCAGATTGGAATCATTCCCGACGAGCACCCGGATGATGCCGTCTTCATCTATACTCCCGATCTGGACCCGGTCTCCCCAGCCCATCTGCCGGTAAAAGGTGTAAAGAATGATCCGCGGAGGATCGGATTTTGCTTCCATATCTGTGGTCCCGGCGAGGATCAAACAGGCTGTAAGCATCAAAACAAAGGTGTAAAATATCTTTCGCATGAGATCATGTCCTCCTAATCCGGATAAGCCGGAAGTGTTCAGTGGCCAGTAGTCAGTTATCAGTTGAATAAGGTGCCGCTTTGCGGCTTTATATAAAACAGGTTCTTGAAAAATTGCCATTTTGCACAGAATATTTCGCTTATGATCCAGAAATGATGCTGAAAATGCCAAATTTTGTGTTTGCTCTTTTTGACTATTATAATGAATTTTGACCGGAAATTGTTCCCGTTCTGTTTCCTCTCTAATCGGATTTCCTGCACTGCCTTATGAAGCCGTTACTGTGATCTTATCAAAATGCATAGGGGTTGAACCCGTTGGCTGCCATGATGAACCAGGCTGTCGGTGCGATATGGGCATCGGATCCGTAATTCCAGGATTCTCCCGTGAAGAGCTCAAACCCGGTCGGTAATTCGTCAGCGGTTGCCGCTGGGAAAAGACCGTTGTCCAGCTGAATGTCCATCAGGGCATTCATAGAAACAGCCTCGGCTGCTTCATCCCCGAGCAGGCGGTACATCAGGGCTGTGAAAGCGGTGCCTTCCGCCCACCAGCCGCCATTATCGTTCCCTCTGGAAAAGGGATAGCCGCCATCAGGAGTCCGCATGGCAGCGACAGTTGCCAGCGATTCTTTGTACGGTTCAAACTTTTCTCCGAGTGCCATCTGATTCCAGACGATGGTATCCAGTGCGATGACGCCCTTGTTGTGGGTGATCCCGTCGTCACCGGTCCCGGTGTGGAAATATTTCTCATCCGGATCGTACATCTCATAGATAAACTTCAGCGCGGATTCTGCCGCGTCAGCATATTTTTGTTTTCCGGTAAGCGCAAACAGCCGTGAAAAAGCAGCATAAGCATCGATGTTGTGCTCGATGGATTTATAGGTGAATTTATAAACCACATCCGCTTCCGGCCAGCCGTCATATCCGGCAGTGAACCCGTACCAACCATCGGTATTTTCCTCGAGGATGCGGTCCATCAGAACCTGCGCGGTTTCCCGGTAGCTCTCATTCCCGTATAAGCGGTCATACTGCAGCAGCGCCAGTGCGGCATAAGCGGTGTTGCCGGTGTTGGAACCGGTTTGGTAGCGGTCTTCATACCAGGAATTGGCTTCCTGATCCCACCAGCCCGGGATATTGACACCGTTTTCCCAGCCGGTGTAAGGCTCGATGGGACCGCCCATATAAGCATTGCGGATGCGGTCCGGTTTATAGCGGTCATGATTCACCGCGTAGACAAAGCCGTCCAGGATCTTCGCTGCCGCATCTGCTCTGCCTTCGGAAAGAAAGGCCATCGCAGCCAGCGCATTGTCATAGGTGTAGGCAGCATTCAAGATAAAGATGTTATCGGTATCATAGGAACGGAGCAAAGAGAGTCCGTCCGTCCAGTGCGAGTATCCTTCCGGAACAAAGCGGATCTCATCCAGGTAAAAGACATTGTTCCCCCGGTTGGAAAATTGGGAACTGAGGACGAAGCCAAACCCGCAGATGATATAGCTCATATCCGCATCCCGCAGGTCGATGACATATTCCTTCCATTCGTCCGTGAGCGTGACATAACCGAGGCTGTGTTTTTTTGTGGAATCCGGATATGGGACCATTGTTTCGCTGCTGTCGCCCATAAAACCGAACCCGGCGGTAAAGAACTCAACCTTTTCTCCGCCTCTTTCCCCCTTGGCGAAAAACCGGAGTTCGGCCGCACCGCTCAGATCGATTCCCTGATCGTTCGTTTGTCCGTCGTTGATATGCGGATTCGTTTCACCCGCCGGGAGATAGCCGTTGAGGAACATCCAGCCACCCCAGTCATCCGCGAAAACATCCATCTCACAGCGGATGGCGGTCCTGCCGGATTTGACATCCGCCTGCCAGTTTTCATCCATATCCTTCAGTGCATCTCCGGCATAGCCCATCATCCTCGCCTTTTGTGTGAAATGGTTCAGTGACAGGGAAAAATCGCGGTAGACATAAATGACACCGTCTCCTTCATCAAAACGGTCCAGGAGCGCATTGACTGCCCGGTCTTTTGCTTCACCAATCTCCCGCTCCCGGGCAGCTGCCGGCAGGATGATGACGGACAGCAAAATACCCAAAATCATGGAAAACAAGATTTTCTGCGTGAAGGAGAAACATTTCATACCACACCTCCGGATGAACAATTGATTATATATATTATAACAAAAACGAGTTGAGAAACATACAGCGTATAACGCCTTTGTTTCTCAACTCGATCTGCTCTAAATCGGGGTGATTACGGTTCGACGATGTTGAAGGTCTGTGCAAACGGGGTGATGTATTTCACCAGACGGACAGGAACCGTGGCATCGCCTTCTGTGGAAATGGCTGCAAATACGTCCGGATTACCCATCATCATGCCGAGCAGCTGGATCCTTTCGCAGGTGACTGTGCAGTCCGCATCGTCCCGGGTCTCGCCGGAATAAACCAGCAGTACACCGTTCACCCGTTTGACGAAGAAGTGCTCTCCGGTGTTGGTGATGTTGAGGTTCAGACTCAGGTCATCATCCTTTGCGGCAATCGCATCCGTACCGATGCCGATATAGTCCAGGATCATGTCCGTTGTCATCGCCTGCCGTACCGAAAGACCGCCGTTTGCACCGCTGGCCTTTTTGGCAAATTCCGAAAGGTTCCCGTTTCGCAGTTCCATGGCGCCGGTCAGATAGGCATTGCGCCAGGTGCCGCTTTCGGACTGATATCCCAGCTGTTCCAATGCATCCGCGCAAAGATCCCGTGCCGCCTGATTGGATGGATCCGCGAAGACCAGTTCTTTGGTGACCTGAGCTACCCACTGGTATTCACCTTTTTCATAGTCTGCGCGTGCCATTTCCAGGACTCGGTCTGTATCGCCAAAATATTCGACGAACTTTTTGGCGGTATCTTCCGGCGTCAGTGGGTTCAGGTTGACCGGATTGGCATCATACCAGCCCATGTATTTCTGATAGACAGCCTTGATGTTGTGAGACAGGGTGCCGTAGTACTGGCGGGTGTACCAGACGCGGTTGAGTTTTTCCGGAAATTCCAGCGTGCGGGAAATTTCCGCGGCGGTATAGCCCAGGTTGATGTAATGCAGGGTCTGATCATGAATGTATTGATAGGCAGCTGCGGTATCTTCCATATAGGTTTTGATGGTTTCCTTTCCCCAGTGCGGCCAGTTATGGGACTGGAAGACCACATCGACCTCATCACCGAAACGCTGTTCCGCTTTCAGGATAAAATATGCCCAGGCAGCGGCATCGCGCACCTGTGCCCCGCGCAGGGTATACAGGTTGTGCATGGTGCCGGTGCAGTTTTCCGCCAGCCACAGCCCATGATATTTCGGGAAATAGGCGTTCATTTCAGCCGGAGCTTCGGTGCCGGGTGTCAGCTGGAATTGAATCTCCAGACCATCGATCACGATTGTTTCATCGGTGCAGACATCGTAGGTCGGGGCGATCAGGCCGGTGGTGCCAACGGACTGTCCCAGGCCGATACCGATCGCCAGCCGTCCGGTCTCACCGGTCTCCAGCAGGGAACCGTATTGATACTGTGCCCGTCGTCCCATGGCACCGCCGGCATAGATGTTTTCACTTACCGCATGTTCAAGGAATCCTTCCGGAGCAAGGATTACGACCTTCCCGGAGGCGAGCTGTTCTTCAAGCGGAAGACTGGCGTCTGCTACATCTTCCTGGCTCAGCAGTCCGAAGATGCCGCCGTAATGATCCACGTGGGAGTGGCTGTAGAGGACGGCTTTGATATCCAAATCACCGAAGTGTTTTTCCATCAGCGCTTTGGCTGCTGCCATATCCTGTTCGCACATCAGCACGTCAAAGACGATCCAGCCGTTGTCGGTGCGGATGAAGGTCGCGTTTGACATGTCGTAGCCGCGGACCTGATAGATCCCCTCGCAAACCTCGAAAAGTCCCGCGTAGGAATTGTAAAGGGTGTTGCGGTAGAGACTGGGATTGATGGTGGCGGGAATGGTCTCCAGCTCGTTCAGGAACGAATAGTCGGCCACATTCCAGACTTCATTTCCGGCTTCATCATAGATGATCAGCGACTCCGGGGCTTCGATCAACCCGCGAAGTGCGTTCTCCTGCTCGGATGTGTCGCTGAAATCCAGCATATCATACCAGGCCGCGTTTGCCTGTGCGGTCACATCTGTAGCCGGATTGGCGGCATAAGCCGTCTGCATGATCCCCACTGTCAGGATCAGAACAAATAAAAACAATTTCTTCATAATTTTCTCCTTTTTTCAGATTTCAGTGATAATCGTTGTCATGTTTCACGTCGTTCAATTATATTAAATCGCCTCGATACATCCTCCTTTTGTCTCTGCCTTCCATTATCCTGCCCGTTTTTCTGCTCATTTTGTCCTTATTTTTAATACAACAGACAGATGATATAATGCACTTCAATTGAAATATATTGTATCATTTATTAAACGGTTTGTCAATAGATGAATTTAAGAAAACTGTCGTTTATAATATACCAGCCCCCGATTTAAATGTACCGGGAGCTGGCATAAATAATGTGTTATTGGTTTCAGTTTTTATTTCGGCTGAATAGAGGCGGTCATCAACTGGGCAAGGGAGTAAAATCCTTCGTCAGATGTCGGCCCAAATGCAAATTCAAGGATATAGCCCGTGTCAGTCGGAATTGATACATACACTGTCTCATCATCCTGATAGGTGATCGCTGCCAGACCGTTCAGCAGACAGTATTCGGCTTCGGAATAACCATCCATTGAAGCGATCAGGTCCGCATAATCCTCCAATGAGCTGCCTTCATAATTGATGTATGTAACACCCATGAAAACTTCCTGATTTGCGTCTTCAAACCAGCCGATATAACCGGTTTCCCGTAACTCATCCGTCAGTTCTGTCTGCTCCAGCAGGGATGTCACCCATACCTTTACATCAACCTCATCAAAGTTCACGAAACGGCCATTCGGATCAATCTCCGCAACTGAGCTTTCATAATTCTCCCAGCGGAGGATGGGTTTTTCCGTCGGGCTGACGGACATGATGATGTTTTTAATATACGGTGAATAGGCATCATATTGATCATCGGTCGGAGCGCTGATGACGCCTGTGATCAGGGTGCCATCCAGCAATGTGCTGAAGCCGCTGATTTTCGTATCATTATTATCGAAAACGACAGCCTGAATTCCATTCAGATCTGCATAAGCTGCTGCTGTCATCGATGAAGCCAGTTCCTGTCCAAGCTGCTCATAACTGTAGCCAGACTGGGTCTCAGTCAGGGTAACAGTCAGGTTGGCACCGCCGCCATCCTCACCGACAAGATATGCAAGACCAGCTGCAGACTGTTCGTCCGTAGGGAGGACCTGAACCCAATCCATCGGTACATAGACATCAAAACCGAGTCCGGTGGAGAGCCATTTCCCGTCATAAACGGAGGCATCCATATCCTCATAACTGAACACCAACGGGTTATCCGGGGTTTCTCCCTGGGCATAAACCGCTGCGGCAAAGCACAAAACCATTGCCAAAACCAAACAAATTGCCGTAAATTTTTTCATTAAAAACTCCTTTATTATAATCAGCCCATCATTGAGCTTTTTTGTGAAATACGATCGCGCGGTCGTAAATGACCTCATAATAGGAAGCGCCGGTCCCGGTTTTATCGAGATAGGAGCGGAAAGCGACGAGCACCGGATTCCCATTGTCCACGCCGTAATATTTGCCGCGTTCATTCCCGGTGGAATATTCGATGACAGCGGTATAGTCATCGAGCGGCTTGCGTGCCATCTTATACACATAATAAGCATCCGCGTCATCACAGTCCGGGGTGAGCCAGGGTTTCGCGCTGCCTTCGAACAAAGAATCGTAAACGCTGGTGACGCCGTTGATCATCGGTTGGGCATAGAGCACCGCGTTGGCATAAAGAGCCTTGCCGGCCTTCACGTGATTCACGCCATATACGACCACAAAATCCTCATCGCTGTCCAGGGTGAATTCAGGCGTCATCAGGTACATGGCATCCCGATTGTCTCCCTTGGCATTGAAGTCGGTGAAGTAGGCCGTCAGGCCTTCCGGCACCGCGATCTCACTGCGCAGTTCCTCATAATCGTAGTCATCCGCATATGCTGCGATCAAGGCTTCGCGGATCGACTCAAGACGTTCTTCCGCATGGGATAAAACGGCAGCTTCATGGGTACCGTCCCCGCGGGGGATCACTGTTTCGTTGGGATAGGGAGCTGCGTCAAGCTCTGTGGCGGGAGTCACGCGATACAGTACAGCCCGTTCGGAAATATTGTCCAGATAATCCCGATAGGCGTCTTTGTCCGCGGTCTGGGAGACCCGCTGCAGGAAGGAGAAGGTATCCGCGCCTTTCTGCAGCCCCATTTTATAGGTTTCAGCAGGGATCGGCATGATGTTGATCATGCTGTCATCGTACCCGGCCTGATTCAGTGCCTTCACAACAGTGTTAACGGACTCCTGATTTGCTCCGATCACGATCACAGCAGTTGTATCAAAAATAGAATCACCGCTGTGATTGATATTCGTCATGTTGACGGAATTCCCGATGGAACCGAAGATGGGGTGATAGAGCCCGGTGTTTTCATTCCCGACAGTGAACATCCCTTTGACACCTTCATAGTTCTTCCCGGGTTTGTGCTCAGTGAACATGATGTAGTTGATGAAGGAATAATATTTGCATTCTCCGGGCAGCGGTGTGATGAGGACGATCACCTCATCCTGCCGCAGCTTGTATTCCCAGCCGCCGGGTGCGAAATAGGGATTTGCCGGAGCATTTTCAATCGCAGGATCATCATAAACCGAAGAGATCTCATCCGGCCAGCCTAATTTCTCGGATCCAAGAGAAGTATCCTGGTCCGGTGCCGCAGGGAGACTGAAAACAACATAAGCCGATCCCGCATTATTGCCGAAGCAGCTCAAAAGCCTGCCGGCTGAAGCTTCTTTTACGGTGTCCAGTTCCCGATAAACACCCTGCTGGACATAAAAAGATTCCTTTTCCAGCAGCGTTTTCAGGGTTTCCGGGCTCTGTTCATTATCCGCAAAGGCGGTCTGCATGAGTGCGAATGCCAGGATTATTATCAAAATCGATATGAAAAATTTTTTCACACATTCCTCTCTCTGTTATCTGTTTTCATAGTGGTACAACCTGTAACATGATTGATTTAAAATTATATCTGCCTTTTGTATATTGTCAATTGTACTGATATAAAACAGGAAAATGCTTTATTGGATTGTATCTATTCAGCTGAGTCAAATGGGATGGTTTCGTTGACTCATGAAAGAATGAATGAGTCTACAGAGCTGTCCTGTTTGACTCATTCTGAACAGTTACTCAGTCATCGATATTTACCAGTTCATATGTCCGGCTGCCGAGCCTGATTTTTTCACCATGCTCCAGCGCATGGATCCCATGCTGCTGTTCGATCCTTCTGACCAGAGAGGCATTGCCTTCTGCCTGATAAACCAGATCGACGCAGGCCTGATCGAGTGCGACAGGGTCAGTGGACGCCAGAATTCCGATATCATGGATATCCGGTTCTGCGGGATGGCCGTTGCAGTCACCCATTATATCTGAATCCGGTTTCTTATCCCAGTTTGGTATATTCTTCATCCGTAACAGGTTCACACCACTCCGTTGAACAGTTCTCCCCCCGGGACTTCGAATGCGATATGGGAGAACCAGCTGTCAGCTTTCGCTCCATGCCAGTGCTTTACATTTGGCGGAATGACGATCACGGTATATTTTGTTAGCTTCCAGCCAAACCTTTATATCATCAGCCAAAGAAGCTCCGCCGGAATAGCTGACTGCCAGTCCCTGCCCCATATCTGCATCAGGAGCCAGTTTAGCAATCTCTGTCAAACTTTGCCCGAAGCGTCCGCCGCCGTGAGAACAGAAGGGGATGATCCTCTTTCCGGAAAAGTCATAGGACTCCAGGAATGTGGCGATCGGCATCGGGATGGACGCCCACCAGATCGGGTAACCGATGAAAATCATGGAATAGCCTTCAAGATCGACCGGTTCCCCATCGATTCCGGGACGGCAGGACGGGGCATCTGTTTCGATCGATGTCCTGCTGTTCCGGTCATTCCAGTTCAGATCGGCAGCTGTATAGGGCTCCGCGGGTACGATTTCAAAAATATCCGCATCTGTCAGTGCAGCGATCTTTTCCGCCCAGGCTCTCAACTCCTGCCCGGAGACAACTACAGAAAAGCGCTTCCCGCTTTCAACTTTTGAACCTTTTGCCAGCACCTGCATATTATTCGGTGCATCCCCAAGGCCAATGTCATTTACTTAGGAATATTCCAATAAAAAAGAAAGAAAATACAAGTAAACCACTAACAAAAAAAGAGAAAAATAGTCAAAAACCTTTTCAAAATGCCGCAAATGTGCGGCGTTTTTTTTTCGGCGAAGCACGAAAAAAAACGCCAATTAACCAGAAAAAAAGCATGTTTTATTATGACAAGGAAGGCCTGTTTCCCGGCATGGAACGGAAATCCGGAATCCGGAAATTCAGTGATAATGAAATCGAAGCATTGCGGGTAATTGAGTGTTTGAAAGCATCCGGACTTGAGATCCGCGAAATCAAGCAGTTTATGGAATGGACCACCGAAGGCAGTGCTACCTACAATCAGCGCAAACAATTGTTCGAAACGCGGCTGAAAAAAGTAGAAGAAGAAATGCATCATCTTCAAAAAACGATGGATATGCTGAAATATAAATGCTGGTATTATGAAAATGCAATTCAGGACGGAAACGAGGATCGGATCCTTTCCATGCTGCCCGACAAGCTTCCTCACGAAATACAGAAATTATTCGATAACGCTCATAAATGAGATGTTATATACATTGCTCTGAAGTGTACTCCCGCAGGAGCATTCTTTTGAGCTGGATCAGTTCGTCCACTTCATCGGTCCCACTTTCCGGTGTGTAAACAAGACCGACGGCATAACGGGTCACCGCCGCAAGCATGATATGAAGTGCACCGGTGAACATTTTCTGTTCGGGAATGTCTGTCCGAAGTGTTCCATCCTGCAAAGCTTTTTGATAAATAATATGAAAGTTTCCTGATATTTTACGGATTACCTCAAGGTAAGGTGCCAGGTCTTTTTCGTTTGCGTGTTCACTTTTTACATAAATATTGAAAAACTGATTGAACCGCAGCAGGTCAGCATGATTTCTGTACATGTCTATAAAATAATCCAGACGCATCTCAAAAAGCTGCATTGCTGTCAAATTATCAATTGGTATTTCTGAAAATCGCGTGACGTTCTCGCTGATGTATTTCTCCCATGCCCAGACGCCTACCGCAATTACCAATTCCAGTTTTGAATTGAAATAGCGGTAAAGCGTTATTCGACCAAAACCGCATGCCTTTGCCACGTCCGACATCGACACCATCTCAATACTCTTTTCGGAGAAAAGGCGGAAACCTACCTCGAGCATTTTTTGCCGCTTTATGGTCATCTCAGCCGCGTCTTTTTCTTTATTCCGCATAAATAATCTCCTGGTGGATCTTTTCGATCTGCGCAGCATATGATTTCCCGAATCTTTGCGGCCTGCTGACACATACAAGCTTTTGGGGGAGGGCTTATTACACTGTTGATCAAGCTGATCAAACCGGTCTTGTCAACATATTCATTCTGTAATATTTCGGAAAATCCGCTGTTTCCCGGGTTCAGGTAAGTGCCCATTACACAGTCCTTTCTCACGTTTTTCTTCCGTGTAAATTATGAAAAAAAGTATACTTTGATTTAAGTATACTCTAAAAATCAGATGTCAGGAATGAGGGATTGGGGACTAACAGGAATTCTGAATATGGAATAGTTAACCACACATTATTGGCGCAACACGGGGACGGTTTCGCTGCTGCCGCGAAGCCGGCACTGCGGAACCGTCCCCATGTGTTTCATATTCAGAATTGCTGGGGGACTAACCCCTGTAATACCGATACAGCAGCTCTTTCAGAAGAAGAAGCTCTTTTTCCTCATCACTGTGGATTTGGTAGACCAGACCGACGGAATATCTTGTCACGGCGGCCAGCATCAGATGCAGAGTGGCTGAGAATATTTCATTTTCCGGAATATCGGTTCGCACCGTTCCGTCAATTTTTGCTTTTTCGTAAATCCCGTGAAAGCGTTCCGCGATGAACGCCATCATGGTCTGAAATCCCTGCATCTGATCCGGTGTAACCTGCTCCATCCCGATGTAAGCATTGAAGAAATGACTGAAACGCAGGATATCCCGGTGATTCCGGTAAAGATCCAGATAGGTATCCAGATAAAAGTCAAACTCCTCCGCCGCGTTCAGTTTGGAGACGTCTCTGCTCTGATAATATTCCCGGAAAAATGTATCCCAGATGCGATTGTTGATGGCGAGCACAAGCTCTTCTTTGGTGCCATAGTGACGGTAAAGCGTGGCATAGCTCATCCCGCAGGCCGCTGCAATATCACTCATGGAGACGGTTTCGATCCCCTTTTCCGCAAAGATTGAAAATGCGGTCTCTGTTATTTTTTGTTTGCGGTTCTCACGTTCCCGTGCGTCCCGTTCCGCGTTTCTTCCCATTTTGCTCCTGTTCCTCAATATAGACTTCAAATGAAATTGTTTATTACAACTGAAATATATAATATCATTAGTTCGCCAGGTTGTCAATAGATGAATTTGAGAAAGCAGTAATTCTTGATATGAAGCACACGGGGACGGTTTCGCTGCTGCCGCGAAGCCGGCACTGTGGAACCGTCCCCCTGTTGCGTCAATAACTCTTGTGATGCGCTGTTTGGTAAGATTATTTCGCCTTGATAAAGACCGTATCGACCCCGGCGTGATCGATTTCGTCATCCCAGACCAGCTCATAAGTGCTGAGCAGGTCAAATGTTCCGCTGCCGTTCGTATAGATCTCTTCTTCAGTCATGTTGTCTTCGCTCTGCCAGGTCAGGAGGGAGTGCTTCCCGTTCTCATAGCGGAGTTCGGCACCCTTCCCGGTGGCTTCGGCGGTCATCTCCCAATAGGCCATCTGGTATGCGCTGGCGGACCAGTGGATTTTGACGTCGTATTTCCCTTCTTCTTCGGCTTTGACGATCTCAATGTTGCCGCGGCCGGCGATCTTTTCGGCCCAGGTACCGGCCATGTCATCGGGCGTGTACCCGAGGGTGTTGTGCAGGACCATCGCATGATAGAAGTCTTTCATCACTTCAGCGGTTTTGATGGACTCGTCCTTAAATTCGGCTTTGTACATCAGCTCGTGTTCCCCGTTGAACCAGACCTGGCGGATGTAATTTTCCTTCCCGTCCATCAGGAAGAAATCGAAGCGCAGATTGATCTCCGGGAAGTCCAGCACCACATATTCGCCGTCCGGTGCTTCCTCGTCGGGTTTGGGGATGTAAACCACATTGTGGGTGAGAATGTCGATATAATCAGCAGCATTGATGCCGTTGGGTTCCTGCGGACCGTATTCTGTGGTGCTGACGGTGTAGTTCTGATCTTCCACATACATCATGCGGGCAAAGGCGACGTCGATCTCGGTGTTGCCGTAGGTTTCCGGGACAAGCCCTTCATTTTCATCGATGAAGGTCTGACGGACGGTGCCGGCCCATTTGTTGAGCTTGGTCCAGCCCTCCAGAAAAGCCGGATCGCTGTAGTCCTCGCGGACAACGCGGACATCGGTAGGATGGTAGTAAATATAATAGTTGTTGTCCGCGTCCTTTGCGAAAATGATGTAGCCGGACATGTCGCGGCAGCGCATTTCCTGCATATGTTTTTCGCTGACCCGTCCGATGCTGAACAGCCATCCGGCACCTTCTCCGGTATAGCCTTCGCTTTTGGCGGCTTCGATGGATTCGATCTCGGAGACGGAGAACAGCCTGCCTCTTTCATCATTTTCGGGTGTTTCGACGAGGACTTTATCGGCATATTCTTCCGGAATGGAGAGTGTCATGCCGTCGTTGGTGTAAGCGGTCTGCGCATGGCAGGACATTGCGATGAGGAGGGTGAACAATACAAGACAAAGTGTTATGAGTTTTTTCATATTTTCATTCCTTTCTTTACAATCATAACGCGGTTTTGCGGGATTTTGTTCCGGAAACACAAAATTTCAGGTTTTTTAAGAAAGGCTGACATCACAACTTTTCATGGATTCTCCGCTCAGCAGCTTGACTTTATTATAATAAAGTGTTAGCATAGTGAAGTGCCCGGTCTGCCGGACAAATGTAAAAATGCCGTAAAATTTTGAGATAACTGAGGAAAGCGGATGGAAATAGACGATTTGGTGATGGATGAACAGGAGCGGATCGGGTTTCGGCTTCGTGCTCTTTATTCCGGCCACGGGTACAGCCGTTACAAAATGGGTAAATTCGAGGAGTATGATCTGTACAGTCAGAACAAAGATTTCCTGCTGTCGAAATCCGTTATTACCTTCACGGATACCAACGGACGGCTGATGGCGCTGAAACCGGATGTGACCCTTTCCATTGTCAAGAACGGCAAGGATGCCCCCGGACAGCTGCGGAAGCTTTATTATCATGAAAATGTCTACCGGGTTTCCGCGGCCGAAAATGGTTTTCGTGAACTGACCCAGGTCGGTCTGGAATGTACCGGGGCGGTTGACAGTTCCTGCGTTGCCGAAGTCCTTCAGCTGGCCGCGGAAAGCCTGAAGCTATGCTCCGGGGAATATATATTGGAAGTCAGCCATCTGGGAATACTCTCCGCTGCTGCAAAGAAAATAACGGCCGGTGAAGCTGTCAGAAATGAAATTCTTCGCTGTGCCGGAGAAAAAAATCTCCACGGCATCAGGCAGCTCTGCAAACAGAACAATATCACGGATGGCTCTGAAGAGCTGCTGCTGGAATTATTGAAAATCTATGGTGAGCCGCAGAAGGTTCTCCCCGCGGTCCGTTTGCTTGCAGAAGCCAATGGCATTGGAGATGATGCTGCAGAACTGGAACAGGCAGTGACCGCTTTCGGCGATGACGAAATGCAGAAACGGATCTGCATCGATTTCTCGGCTGTCGGTGATTTGAAATATTACAATGGTATTACCTTCAGGGGCTTCATCAGCGGCATCCCGGGACCGGTTCTCTCCGGCGGACAGTATGACACCCTGATGCATAAAATGGGACGGAAAGATCGTGCGATCGGTTTTGCGGTCTTTCTGGACATGCTGGAAAGGCTGAATGAGGAGAAAGAAAGCCATGCTTAATATCGCTCTTCCCAAAGGACGCCTGGGCGAAAAGGTCTATGCCATGTTTGCCCGAGCCGGGTTTGAATGTCCCGAGCTGCTTGAAGAAAGCCGCAAGCTGATTTTCACCAATCAAGCTGCGAATGTCAGTTATTTTTGGGTGAAACCCTCCGACGTTGCCATCTATGTGGAACGCGGTGCGGCAGATATCGGCGTGGCGGGAAAAGATATTTTATTGGAATACCGGCCGGATGTTTATGAACTGCTGGACCTGAACGTCGGGAAATGCCGCATGGCTGTCGCAGCTCCGGAAGGTTTTCAGGACAACATCAACCGAAAGCTTCGGGTGGCGACAAAATTCAGCCGGATTGCCCTGGAGCATTACAGCGGGATCGGGCGGGATATTGATATCATCCATCTGAACGGGTCGATTGAGATCGCTCCCATTCTGGGGCTTTCCGATGTGATCGTGGATATCGTGGAAACAGGAAAGACGCTGCGGGAAAATCACCTGCAGGTGATCGAGGAGATTCTCCCGATTTCCGCAAGGCTGATCGCCAACAAATCCGGCTTCAAGTTTAAAACACAGCAGATCGAGCGCTTATGTGAGGAAATCAGAAAGGAATTGGAATCAGAATGATACGCATCATGAAGTACAGTGAAGTCAGCAGTCAGGAAATTTTTGCCCGAACCATGCCGACGGCCAACGTAGAGCCGATCGTCACGGAAATCATCCAAAACGTCCGTGCTCATGGCGATGC
Organism: uncultured Leptolinea sp.; assembly: GCA_964457635.1. Taxonomy (GTDB): domain Bacteria; phylum Chloroflexota; class Anaerolineae; order Anaerolineales; family Anaerolineaceae; genus Flexilinea. The sequence goes on along the minus strand of CAYWGX010000006.1, from coordinate 5,538 downwards.
GGCATTAAAGGAGTACACGGAGAAATATGACCATGCCCGCCTTGACTCGCTGCGCGTATCGGAGGAAGAAATAACAGACGCATTCAGCTCTGTTGAGCCTGATTTTCTCCGGGTACTGGAAGAAGCAGCTGTCAATATCCGGAAGTTTCACAGCCGACAGGTCCGCAATTCCTTCATCATCAATGATGAAGACGGCATCATCATGGGACAGAAGGTGATCCCCATGGATCGGGTCGGCGTTTATGTCCCGGGCGGTACGGCCGTTTACCCTTCCACGGTGCTGATGGATGTGATCCCGGCCAAAATTGCGGGGGTGAAGGAGATCGTCATCACCACCCCGCCCGGTCCGGACGGAAAAATCAATCCGGCGATCCTGGCGGCCGCCAAAATTGCCGGGGCAGATACCATCATCAAGGCCGGCGGAGCCCAGGCGATCGCGGCTCTGGCTTACGGGACGGAATCCGTGCCCCGGGTCGACAAGATCGTCGGTCCCGGGAATGCCTTTGTCGCGGAAGCGAAACGGCAGGTGTTCGGCATAGTCTCTATCGATATGATCGCCGGCCCCAGTGAGATCCTGGTGGCTGCGGACGGAAATTCCAACCCGGTCCATGTGGCGGCGGATATGCTGAGCCAGGCGGAACATGACAAAATGGCCAGTGCCGTGCTCGTGACGGACTCCGAAACGCTGGCACGGGAGGTCTGCGCAGAGCTGGAAAGACAGCTGCCGCTTCTGGAGCGTTATGAGATCGCCCGGGAATCCATCGACCGGAATGGGAAAATCATCATCGCGGATAATATGCGGCAAGTGATCGAAATTGCCAACGAGATCGCTCCGGAGCATCTGGAACTGTGTGTCGATGATCCTTTCGACTATCTGGACGGCATCCGTCATGCCGGGTCCATTTTCCTGGGACGGAACTGCCCGGAAGCACTGGGGGACTACCTCGCCGGTCCGAACCATGTCCTGCCCACGCAGGGCTCCGCAAAGTTCTCCAATCCTCTTTCGGTGGATGATTTCGTCAAGAAAACGCAGTACACCTATTTCACGAAGGATGCCCTGAGCCGGGTAGCAGAGGATGTTGCCCTGTTCGCCCGCAAAGAAGGCCTGACCGGACATGCGCGCAGTGCGCTGGTCCGCTTTGAATGACACATGACAGGGACTGTACCCGTCGGCTCAGTAATGAGCCAGAGGGGACTGTCCCTTCTGAGCAGGTACATGAAAAGAAAGGCAGAAGAAAATGAGCCGTTTTTTTTCTGAAAAATATAAAAGTCTGAAGGCTTACGTCCCGGGAGAGCAGCCCCGGGACCAGCAGTATATCAAACTGAATACCAATGAAAGCCCCTTCCCGCCTCATCCGGATGTGGAGGAAGCTGTCCGTCAGGAAGCCGGCAGGCTGCGGCTGTATTCGGACCCGGAGTGCACGGAGCTGCGGAAGGTCCTCGCAGAAAGACTGCAGCTGGAGCCGAATATGCTGCTGATGTGCAACGGCTCGGATGAAACGCTGAATTTTGCCTTTATGGCTTTCTGCGATCAGAACACACCGGCTGTCTTTCCGAACCTGACCTACGGATTCTATCCCGTTTTTGCCCAGGTCAATCAGCTGCCGATGCGGGAGATCTCCCTGCAGCCGGACTTTTCGATCCGCATTCAGGATTATTTTCGTGCCTCCGGTACGATCTTCATCGCCAATCCGAATGCTCCGACAGGTATCGCCCTCAGCCGGGATGAGATCGAGCAGATCGTGAAGGAAAACCCGGAAAATGTGGTCGTGCTGGATGAGGCTTATGTGGATTTCGGTGCCGAAAGCTGCCTGCCATTGATTTGCAAATATGACAACCTGCTGGTGGTTCAGACCTTTTCCAAATCCCGATCCCTGGCAGGGGGCCGGCTTGGATTTGGTGCAGGCTCCCCGGAATTGATCCGGGACCTGAACACCGTCAAATATTCCACCAATCCGTATAACGTGAACCGTCTGACCGCTGCCGCGGGGATCGCCTGTCTGCTCCGGGACGAGTATAACCGGGACAACTGCCGTGTGATCATGGAAAACCGCACCCGCTGTGTCGGACAGCTCCGGGAACTGGGCTTTGAAATGACCGATTCCCTGGCGAATTTTCTCTTTGTCCGTCATCCTGCCATCAGCGGAGAGGAGCTTTACAAACAGCTGAAAAGCAGGGGAATTCTGATCCGTCACTTCTCGCTCCCGCAAATTGCGGATTATAATCGAATCACCATCGGCACGCAGGAGCAGATGGACTGCCTGATCAGGACGATCAGAGTGATATTGGAGGAGAAAAACGAATGAGAGAGGCTCGGATAAGCAGAAGAACAGGGGAAACGGACATTCAGATCTGCCTGAACCTGGATGGGACCGGTGTCAGTACCATCGAGAGCGGCGTGGGATTTCTCGATCATATGCTGACGCTGTTTGCCAAACACGGCCGTTTTGATCTGGAGGTGCGCTGCCAGGGGGATACATACGTCGATGATCACCACAGCACAGAGGATATCGGCATTGCCCTTGGGCAGGCCTTTGCCGAGGCATTGGGTGACAAACGCGGCATCACGCGTTACGGCAGCATGCTGCTCCCCATGGACGAGAGCCTGATCCTCAGCGCAGTTGACCTTTCCGGCAGAGGACTGCTGGTTTATGAACTGCAGATCCCCACAGAAAAGGTCGGGACCTTTGACACGGAGCTGACGGAAGAATTCTTCCGGGCTCTGGCACATAACGGGGGCATGACCCTTCATATTCGTCAAATTGCCGGGAAGAACAGCCATCACATCATTGAAGGTGCCTTCAAATGTGTGGCGCGCTCTCTCAGAACAGCGGTTGCCATCGATCCTGAATTGAAAAATGAAATTCCCTCCACAAAAGGAGTGCTCTGATGATTGCGATCCTGGATTACGGTGTCGGGAATCTTTTCTCCCTGCGTTCTTCCTTTGCTGTGATCGGAGCGGAAGCCGAGGTCACTGCGGACCCGGATGTGATCCGTAAGGCTGATCGGCTGATCCTCCCCGGTGTGGGCGCTTTCGCGGATGCAGCCGAAAAGCTGCGGAATTCCGGTGTGGATCAGGTGCTGATGGAATGTACGGCACAGGGGAAGCCGCTGCTGGGCATCTGCCTCGGGATGCAGCTGCTGTTTGAGAAGAGCTTTGAGTACGGCGAACACGAAGGTCTTGGCTTGCTGAAGGGCGAGGTCCGTCCGATCGCGGAACAGATCCCGCAGGGGCTGAAGATCCCGCAGATGGGGTGGAACAGCCTGATCATCAAACGAGACTCTCCGCTGCTGCGCTATACGCGGGAAGGCGATTTCGTGTATTTTGTTCATTCTTACAGCGCAGTGGGCTGTGAAGATTCGCTGCTGGCCTCAGCGGAGTACGGTGCGGAATTGACTGCCTGCGTCGGAAAGGGCAGTGTGTTCGGCTGCCAGTTCCATCCGGAAAAGAGCGGAACCGTCGGGCTGAACATCCTGCGGGCATTCTGTGAAATGGAGGACGCCGCATGATCATCTTTCCGGCGATCGATTTGTATCAGGGAAAGGCTGTCCGCCTGTTCAAGGGCGATTATGAGCAGATGACGGTCTACAGTGAGCATCCGGAGGATATCGCCAAGGATTTTGCCGCTCAGGGTGCCGCGCATATCCATCTGGTGGACCTGGAAGGTGCCCGGGAGGGACATACGCCCAACATGGAGACCATCCTGTGCATCCGCCGGGAAAGCGGCCTGTTTTGTGAGATCGGGGGCGGGATCCGCTCCATAGATGTGGTTGATCGTTATCTTTCCGCCGGGCTGGACCGCGTGATCCTGGGTACCGCAGCGGTGGAGGATGAAGAATTCCTGCGGGAGGCTGTTGGACTTTACGGTGAAAAAATCGCTGTCGGCGTGGATGTGAAAGACGGCATGGTGGCGGTAAAGGGCTGGACGGAGCGCTCCCGTTTTGAATTCCTGCCTTTCTGCATGCACATGGCTGAGCTGGGTGTGCGAACCCTGATCTGCACGGATATTTCCCGCGATGGGGCGATGAAGGGTGCCAACCGGGAGCTTTACCGCGAGCTTTCCGAAAAAGTGGAGCTTCAGATCGTTGCTTCCGGCGGGGTATCTTCATTGGAGGATGTGGTCAGCCTGCGGGAAATGGGACTGTACGGTACGATCATCGGAAAAGCTTACTATACCGGTGCGATCGACCTGAGGAAAGCAATAGAGGCGGCCAAATGATTACAAAACGCATCATTCCCTGCCTGGATGTCCGAGATGGACGCGTGGTGAAGGGAGTTAATTTCGAAAAATTGGGCGATGTGGCCTCGCCTGTGGATCTGGCTCGTTATTACAGTGATAACGGGGCGGATGAACTGGTCTTTTATGACATCACCGCATCCGCGGAGGGCCGTGCTTTGTTCACGGATATCCTGACGGAAACGGCGGCCACGGTGTTTATTCCCCTGACGGTCGGGGGCGGAATCAACACCACAGCCGATTTCGACAGGGTGCTGAAGTGCGGTGCGGACAAGGTCTCCGTCAATTCCGGTGCGATTCGGGATCCATCGCTGGTCGGGAAGGCTGCGAAGCTCTATGGCGACCAGTGCGTGGTGCTGAGTGCGGACGTGAAGCGGGTGGATGGTGTCTTCCGCGTGTTTGCTAAGGGCGGACGGGAGAACACCGGCATGGAAGCTATTGAGTGGATCCGCCGCTGCGTCGGTGAGGGCGCCGGCGAGGTCGTGGTCAACTCCATGGATACGGACGGGGTGAAGCAGGGCTTTGACCTGGAGATGCTGGAGCAGGTCTGTGAGGCTGTCCATGTGCCGGTGATCGCTTCCGGCGGTGCGGGCAAGATCGAGGATTTCATCACCCTCTTCAAGACACTCCCGGGCGTGGACGCGGGACTCGCCGCATCGATCTTCCATTTCGGTGAGGTGAAGATCAGTGATCTGAAACACGCAATGGCTGCGCAGGGAATTCCGGCGAGAGTTTAGGATGTTTAGGATATAGGATATAGGGGGCGGCAGTCAGGGACTGTACCCGGCGGCTCAGCATTGAGCCAGAGGGGACTGTCCCTTTTGAACATTACGCAGGTTTCAGGATGCAGGAGATTGGAGATTTGGTATATGATCGATATAAATGAATTGAAGTTTGATGAAAAGGGGTTGATCCCGGCGGTTGTTGTGGATGTGGAGAGCGGCATAGTGCTGACCCTGGCTTATATGAACCGGGAAAGCCTGCAAATCTCCATGGAAAAAGGGCTCACTTGTTTCTGGAGCCGCAGCCGTCAGGAGCTCTGGCTGAAGGGCGAGACCAGCGGGAATTATCAGCACATCGTCTCCATCACCGCGGACTGCGACCGGGATGCACTGGTTGTGAAGGTCAAAAAAGACGGACCAGCCTGCCATCTGGGGACGGAAAGCTGCTTCAATGACGCCGTCTGGGAAAGCGATGAACTCCATGAGTTCACGCTGGATGGGCTGATGAAGCTCATCTCCGGACGGAAAACGGAAAAGAAGGAAGGCTCTTACACCACCTATCTCTTCGATAAGGGTCT
>CAYWGX010000005.1:24415-33961 GCA_964457635.1 uncultured Leptolinea sp. | reverse complement strand
GGCGGGGATCCCGGTGACCACCGCCGAATACGGACTCTCAAAGGCGCGCCGTCCCTTCAACAGCCGGCTGGATAAATCCAAGCTGGAACAGGCCGGCTTCGCTCCTCTGCCGGATTGGAAAGATGCCCTTTCCCGTTATCTGAAGGAGCTGTGACGGCTTTTGCAAATGAGCTTCTCAATTGCGCTGGGGTGCAAAGAGCGAAGCTTGTACCTCACGGTTATGTTAATTCAAATATAAGGAGAAAAATATGGATTCAGAAATGGAATTTGAAATCGATCTGCGGGATATGCTGTATCGGGTATTGTCGAGCTGGCGTCAGGTCCTGCGGGGTGCGCTGGTCATCGGGTTGGCTGCACTGGTGTTTACCTTCGCCAGAGGGCTGATCAGCAACCTGGACGCGGAGACCCTGCAGAAGGCGGAGAACAAGTACCAGATCGAGCTGAACGACCATGAGGCCACCGGCGAGCAGCTGGCAACCCGCATTGAAAACCTGCGGGATGCTTCGGTGCAGCAGCAGGTCTATAACGAAAAATCGGCGCTGATGAAGATCGACCCGCTGAACAAATGGGTCGGCTCCTTCGTGCTATACATCAATGCCAATTATCAAATCGATCCGAACCTGACCGTTCAAAATACCGATCCGACTCTCCGTATCCTGATGGCCTATGCCGGGTATCTGAACAGCGGTGAACTGCATAACGCGATCCTTCCCCAAATCGACACCGTCGATGAAATCCGCTTCCTGCAGGAGCTTCTGACGGATACCGTGGACATTGATTCTTCTACGATCACCGTCACCTGTGTCGGAAAGAGCGAGGAGGATGTGCAGCAGATCCTCACGCTGGTCAAGCAGTACCTCTACGAGAAATATGATGTCTACAAGACCACCCACGGCGAGCACGTGATCGATATTCTGACAGAATCGATCTATGTCACCATCGATCTGGGCCTGGATGAGACCCAGAAAAAGAACCTGCTGAAGATCACTGATTATGCCAACCAGATCGGTGAACTGAATCTGCAGGAAGAAGAGTGGGAAAAAACTCCCGCGCCGAAAGCAAAATTCGGGATGCCCTATGTCATCAAGCAGTCGGTGAAATACGGCATCATCGGATGTGCCGCCGGTGTGTTCGTGATGGCGGCATTCTATGCCATGGCTTATGTTTTCAGTCGAACCATGAAGACCGACAGTGACTGGAATCTCTTTGGGATCCCGGTGCTGGGGAACATCTGGCGGATCGCACCGAAGCGTAAGCAAACCGTCTTCGAACGCTGGATCGAGAAATATATCATCCAAAAAACCGGGTTGGACCGCTTTGTGGTCGAGGGTATCGGCGAGCGTAACTGGAAAAACGATGAGCAGACTCAGGACCGCCTGGTGGTCAATAACCTCGGCGGTGTGCTGAAGGAGAAGAATCTCTCCGGTGCAACTTTCATCAGCCTGATGGAAGAGGAAAAAGCCCGTGAGCTGGTGGCAAATCTGGATCAGATCGACAGCAGCACCGCCTGTGTCCTCGCCGGCAATGTCCTCGAGGATCCGAATACCGTGCAGAAGCTGGGAGATACTGCGGCAGTGATCGTGCTTGGGCAGCGCTATGAGACGAAGATCGATGATATCCGGAAGGTCCGCACCCTGCTCTCCGCCTTCGGGAAATCCATCATCGGCGCCGTGGTGCTGGAGGAAAACTGAGAGCGAATTCATCATCCCGCAGAAATTTATTCGGGATGATCTGATCAAATGGATGTAAAACCGTTCGGAGGATAAATTGAAAAAAAAGAAGTATACCCCTGAGCAGCTTATTGACCTGTACTTCAGCTATATGAGAGTTGTACCGCCTGATCCGGAGCGGACGATTTGCCTGATCAGCGCCGCAAAAGGTGACAGATCAAACCAGAGCTTTGCCGAAGCTGTCGGGACTTCCAAAGTTTCCATCGGTCGGATCCTGAGCGGAAAAACTGTCAAAATCGGGCAGGATATCCTTTCCGGGATCGCCAATGCGGCCGATAAAACCTGGCCTGTTGACCGGGACATACTCATGGAGGCTCAGGGATGGGTATATGGCGAAAATTTTCTGCAATTCAGTCAGAGAAGAATGCGGGCGGGCATGCAGGTCATCGAAGATGAATTTTTATCCTGCGGGAAGCTCCTCCAAAAAATGTCTCCGCTGAATAATCAGTATGGATATATCATGCATATCCGGGGGGATGACGACGCCCCGATGCTCTGGAAATTTACACCGTGCCTGGCCCCCTTTGATGAACCTCATGCTCAACACTTGAGTGAGGCGTGTGCCTGGAGGAAGATAGCGCAAATGCCGGGGGATGAGGACCGCCATTCTCTGGTCGTTGAAAATAAGGAATTCTTCGATTTGCTCGTGAAGAAATTTTCTGAAGAAAAATGCACGAAATGGCTTTCTGTGATCCTGGTTTCGGTGCCGCAGCGAAAAGTGGCGGATGAATATATCCTCCCGAATGAAAACGATGCAAACCCGCAGGGCATCATGGGGATGCAGCGAAAATTTGAACCGCTGCCGTCTTATCCGCTGATGGACCTTTATACAGGTGATCCGAACGAGATCATCCCGCAGCTGAACCGAATTGACTTCAGGCGGATCATCGCGGATGCCGTCTTTAAGAAGATGGTTTTGTTCCGATATAAAGCGTTTGACCCAAATCTTTCGTCTATTCCTGATATCACTCCGGATGTGTTGATAGCATATTATGAACCGGGAGGTGAGGAAAAAAGCTGGTGGTTCAACATAAAATCTTTCCCAAACCGGAAAGACGATACCGAAGCATTGGAAGAAATCGATGACTGGCTGACAAAAATACTGGCTTTTTCTTCCCTGAACAGCACGATCAGCAGATTTACACTGGCAATAGATAATTGGCGTGTATATCATGCTGCACTGAAAAAACTGAAAGATGTGACTTTGCCTGTGGATATTTCCCTGCTGCGGATAGCACCGCTCGATTTTTGTATTAAGAAAGAGTTCCGGATCCCGCTGATATCCGGCGGGGATGACCGAATGAGTTTGATTTGAATCAGGAGCGCCGATTTCGGCGCTCCTGATTTTTATGGCATGGAAGAAGGTCGCCAACACCCCTTTTTCGGCTGCTCCTATGCGTCGATATCCAGCGCCATGTACAGCTGATAGTCCGGATAGGCTTTGCTGATCTCGTCCCGGATCTGCAGGAAGGTCCCTTCCCGATCTTCGAGAGCGAAGTCCAAAATCACATCCAGATTAATGGTCTTTTGTTCCAGATCGACATAAAAACCGTGCACCTGGAGCACGCCCTCGTGGGCGTTGACCATGCGGGTGATGTTCGTGCGCATTTCTTTGATGGTGTCGTTGGTGGTGTTCATGGAATAAATGCTGATGCCGGTCATGGCGACACCGTGCTTGAGATAGACGTTCTTCGCGATCCGGCGGTCCATCAGGTCAATTTCATCCGCGGTCATGGTGTCAGGGACTTCCACATGCACCGAGCCGTAATACTTTTCTGGCCCGTAGGCGTGCAGGATCAGGTCATAGGCACCGTGGACAGCCTCGTCTTCGCAGACCGTCTTGCGAATGTCAGTGAGAAGTTCCCGGTCGACACGTTTGCCGAGGATGTCATCCAGTGTATCGCACAACATTTCGATACCGGACTTGATGATGATGCAGGCGATGACCACACCTACATAAGCCTCCAGGTTGATGTGCCAGATCAGGAAGATCACTGCAGAAAGCAGCACTGAAGCCGAAAGAATGGCATCGAAGAGCGCATCCGAGCCGGAAGCGATCAACGAGCCGGAGTTCACCTCTTCCCCTTTCTTTTTCACATAGCGGCCCAGCAGCAGCTTGACCACCACGGCCGAACCGATGATGATGAGCGAGACCGCGGAGTAATTTGGCTCTTCTGGATGGATGATCTTCTTGACCGACTCCACAAAGGCGGTCAGACCGGCATAGAGAACGATAGCTGCTACGATCATGGCGCTCAGGTATTCGATGCGTCCGTAGCCGAGGGGATGGTTTTTGTCCGGTTTCTTTGCAGCCAGTCTGGTGCCCACGATGGTGATGACCGAAGACAGGGCGTCGCTGAGGTTGTTCACCGCGTCCAGGGTGACCGCGATAGAGTTGGAGATGAGGCCGACAGCTGCTTTGAACGCAGCCAGAAACACGTTGGCGATGATGCCGATGACGCTGGTCCGGATGATCACCTGATCGCGGCTGGCCTGCAGAGATTTCATAGTTGTTTGCTGTTCCATAGTGTATTCCTTTATCCGGAACTGTACCCGCAGCTTCAGTTTTGCGCCTGAGGGGACTCTCCCGATTTTTTATTAGTATACCGCAGCTTTGCCAATTCATCATATTCATATTATTCAGTCAGGACCCCCGTGATAAGGTAGAATTAAAAGGTTGAGGTGTTATGGAAAATGTGACTGCAGCGGCAGCCGTTGTGGCTGAAAATCCCTATATCATCGATCTGCATCAGCTGGTCAGGCTGGCTTTTTTCATGCTGCTGGCCGGGATCCTGGTGATGCTGGTGCTGAAGATCATCCTGGATTTCCGCAAATATCATTATAAGTAGGTTATAGGTTTTAGGTTATAGGTTTTGGCGTTGAATATGGACATGGATCAGTTTTTTGCTGCCATCCGGGCGCAGCGTGAGAAAAAAGAAGAAGCCGCGGGCGGGGAGATGTATCTCATCGCCGGGCTTGGCAATCCCGGACGCGAATATCGGGAGAGTCGGCATAATTTCGGTTTCATGGTGGTGGATCGGCTGGCTGAGCGGCTTGGCGTTCATTTTGAAAAGGAACAGCAGAAGGCGCTGGTCGTCACTGCTCCCTGGGAAGGGCGGAAGCTGCTGCTGGCAAAACCCATCACCTATATGAATGAGTCCGGCCGGGCGGTGGTGCCGCTGATGCGCTATTATAAGATCCCGCAGGAGCGCTTGTTTGTGATCCATGATGATATGGACCTGCCCTTCGGCACGCTGCGGGTCCGTCCTAACGGTTCCAATGGCGGACAGAAGGGGATGGGCTCCATCATTACCCAGCTGGGTTCTCAGGCGTTCTGCCGGCTGCGCTGCGGTATCGGCCATCCGCCGGGACAGATGGAGGTGGTGGATTTTGTGCTGAATAAATTCTCCAAAGAGGACAGCGAGCTGCTGCCGCTGGTGCTGGATAAAGCTGCCTCCTGTGCGCTGGATTTTGTGACAGAAGGCGTCACGTATTGTATGAATCACTATAATGGAAGTATTGAGAAAATTAGTGAATAGTGAATAATGAACAGTGAATAATTATGGTGTCGCTTTGCGACGTTTAAGAAGAAAATGCTGAATCAAATTTGCGGTCTGCACGAATTTAAAGAAATAAGTAATCGAATCAATACCGAAGACCATGCTGTTTTCGGCTCGCTTGGCTTGCTGCGATCTGCCCGTTTTCTTACGGCTGCCGCACTTTATCAGCAGCTGAAACGCCCCGTCCTCTATCTCACCGACCGACCGGAACAGGCGCTGGTGGCGCTGGACGAGATCGCTTTCTGGCATCCGAAATCCGATCGCTTTCATTTCCCGGCCCCGGAGCCGCATTTCTATGAAAATGCTGCCTGGAGCATGTCCGTACGGCATGACCGTATCCAGACCCTGACGCAGCTGACCCGGCTGCTGCTTCCCGGGACTGACAAGCCGGAACAGCGGCCGCTGGTGGTGGCGCCGGTCCGCGCCCTGATGCAGCGGACCCTGAGCCGTCAGGAGTTTATCCGTGCGCTCAAGCAGCTGCGGGTAGGGCAGGAGATCTCTTCTACTGCCCTGATGCGCATCTGGAGCAGCTCGGGATATGAGGCGGATGAGGCTGTCCTGGAACCGGGACAGTTTTCCCGCCGGGGAGAACTGCTGGACGTCTGGCCCCATTCCGAGCCCTATCCCATCCGCATCGACTTTTTCGGGGATGAAATCGAATCCATCCACCGTTTTGATCCCGCGACCCAGCGCAACATCGTCCCGCTGCAGAAGGTTTTTATCCCGCCTGCGGGTGAGGTGATTTTCCCGGAGGATCCGGGCTTCGAAATCGAACCGGAATCGCCCCGGGATTTTTTCCTTCCGCTGATCCACAAAAACCCGGCCTGCCTGCTGGACTATCTCCCGGCCAATACGCTGATTCTCTGCGATGACTTGGAAGCTGCCCGTTCACTTGCGGAGGAACTGGAGGAAGAGGCAGAGAAGCTGCGGGCAGAAAGCATCGAGCTTGGGACATTGAACGAGGATTATCCGGAGCCTTACCTCAGCTTTTCCGAATTGAATGACCGCATGGCTGATTTCGTGCTGATTGACTTGGGCCGCTCGGACGTGCCGGACAGTTCGGAGTTCGCTGATCACTTCACCCCTGCCGAGCGTTTCGGCGGACATCTGGAGACCTTCCTGACATTTCTGGAGGGACGCTGCCGTTCCGGTGACCCGGTGAATGTCATCAGCCGTCAGGCGGAGCGCATCGAGAACCTTTGGAAGAAGGCCGAACACGCAGCTGACGGAGAGACCCAAAAAGCCCCGGTTTTCTGCGAGGATTCCCTGACGGAAGGATTTGTCTTAAACGGGATGGACGGTGTGAAGACCTATGTCATGACCGACAGTGAAATCTTCGGCTGGGAGCGTCCGGTTCCGCGCAAGGCTGCCCGGAAGACCATCGATGCCCCGGAAAAGTATTTTGCCGACCTCAAGGAAGGGGATTATGTAGTCCATGTGGACTACGGCATCGGTATCTATGACGGGCTGGTGAAGCGTACCATCGACGGGGTGACGAAGGATTTCCTGCGTATCAATTATGCTGAGGGAGACCAGCTCTATGTCCCGGTACATCAGGCAGACCGGCTTTCCAATTATGTGGGACCGAACGGCAAAACGCCCGAAATCACCCGTCTCGGGACTAAAGACTGGCTGAGCGCCAAGAATTTTGTCCGGGAGAAGGTGCTGGAGATTGCCAACGACCTGCTGGATCTCTACGCTCGCCGGCAGGTGACGCAGGGATATGCCTTTTCCAAAGACAGCATCTGGATGAAGGACCTGGAAGGTGCTTTCCCCTTTGAGGAAACGGAGGATCAGAAAACAGCCATCCGCAAGGTCAAGGAAGACATGGAAAGCCCCCGTCCCATGGACCGGCTGATCTGCGGGGATGTGGGGTATGGCAAGACGGAGATCGCCCTGCGGGCAGCTTTCAAGGCCGCCTGTGACAGCAAACAGGTCGCCATTCTGGTTCCGACGACGGTTTTAGCCCAGCAGCATTACGAGAATTTCAAAAAACGCTTTGCTGCCTATCCGGTGAACGTGGAAATGCTTTCCCGTTTCCGCAGCCCGAAGGAGCAGAAGCAGATATTGAAGAAGCTTGAAAGCGGCGAGATCGACATCATCATCGGCACCCACCGTCTGGTCTCCAAGGATGTTGCCTTCAAGGATCTGGGATTGGTGGTTATCGATGAGGAACAGCGCTTTGGTGTGGCGCAGAAGGAGTATCTGAAGAAACTGCGGGCCCGGGTGGATGTGCTGACGCTCACCGCGACCCCGATCCCGCGGACACTTTACATGGCGCTGACCGGCGTGCGGGATATTTCCAACATCAATACGCCGCCTTACGAGCGGGTTCCCATCACCACTTATGTCGGACCCTATTCCGAAAAGATCGTCCGCCAGGCCATCACAAGGGAGATGGAGCGGAACGGTCAGACCTTTTTCGTCCATAACCGGGTGCAGTCCATCTATGCCATGTACGATTACCTGCGCAGGCTGGTTCCCGAGGCACATATCGGGGTGGCGCATGGTCAGCTGGCGGAAAAGCAGCTCTCGGCAGTCATGGATCAATTTTACAGGGGAGAGCTTGACGTGCTGCTCTGTACATCCATTATCGAATCCGGATTGGATGTGCCGAACGCCAACACCCTGATCGTCAGCCGGGCGGACATGTTTGGCCTGGCTCAGCTTTACCAGATCCGCGGCCGGGTGGGACGGAGCTCACAGCGGGCATATGCCTATTTCTTCCGTCAGAAAGGCCATAAACCCACGGAAGCCGGGCTGGAACGTCTGGAAGTGATCGCGGAAAATACTCAGTTTGGTGCCGGCTATACTATCGCCATGCGGGACCTCGAGATGCGCGGTGCGGGGGAGATTCTCGGCAGCCGTCAGCATGGTGCAATCGCTTCGGTGGGTTTTCATCTTTATACCCGCATGCTGGCACAGGCTGTCCGCAATGTACGTGATATCCGCGGTGTGGAGGTCTCTGATGAAGATCTCGGTATCACCCGGGAAATGGCTTACCTCTTCAACCCGATCACAGTGGAACTGCCGCTGAATATCGGCATCCCGGAAAGCTATATCGAGGACGACCAGACTCGCATCAAGCTTTATCGCCGCATGGCTTCCGCCAATAAAGAGGATGACCTGGACGCTCTGGATGCGGAGTTCACCGACCGCTTTGGTCCGCTGCCCGTGGAGATCCGCAACCTGGTTTTCCAGATTCGGGTGAAAATTTTTGCTGAGCAGATCGGTCTTTCGGCAGTGGTGAAGGAAGGCAATGATGTGGTGTTGAAATTCCCCGCGCTGCCGGCAAACATAGACCGGCGTGATCTGCCCCAGCTCAGCAAGCGGCTGCGCATCGGGAAGAATGCCTACCGCATGGTCGGCATTGACTGGTCCTCGGATGATTGGCAGGATGATCTGTTGGGAATTCTTTCCATTCTGGCATTGAAACTGCACTATAAATAAGTTGGATGGCTTTATTTATTGGCCATAGTGTGTTCAGTTTCAACCGATTCTCCCGAGTGTGAAGCCGGTTGATTGGGGAATGTTGGAGGAAAATATGAAAAAATTCACCCTTGTTGTTTTGCTTATCGCACTTGTTGTCTGTCTTGCCGGCTGCAGTCAAAAAAAGATCGATGAACTGACCGCGACCTTCAACACAGAAAAAGAAGCTCTCCAGGCTCAAATCACGGAAGCCCAGGACCAGCTGAAATCCGTCACGGATGCAAAGGATGCCCTGATCGCGGAAGGTCAGGAACAGTTGAAGGCTGCCCAGGCTGAAGCGCAGGAGAAGCTTGATGCTTTGACTGCCGAGAAGGATGCGGCTATTGCTGAAGCGGAAGAAACGCTGAAAACCGTTACCGAGGAAAAGGAAGCCTTGATCGCTGAAGCGCAGACCCAGATCGAAGCGCTCAGCGCCGAAAAAGATGACCTGCAGGCCAAGGCAGAAGAAAACCTGAAGACTGTTACCGAGGAAAAAGATGCCTTGATCGCTGCTGCGGAAGAAAAACTGACAGCTGTCACCGCGGAAAAGGATGCCCTGATCGAGGAGGCTCAGGCCGAGTTGAAGGCAGCTGAAGAAGCTAAAGACGCAGCCATTGCTGACGGCAAGGCTCAACTGGAAGCGGCTCAGGCTGCTGCTGAGGAAACACTGGCTGCGGTCACCGCGGAAAAAGATGCCCTGATCGAGGAAGCGCAGGTGAAATTAAATGCTGCCGAAGAAGCTAAAGACGCAGCCATTGCTGACGGCAAGGCTCAACTGGAAGCGGCTC
>CAYWGX010000005.1:0-24315 GCA_964457635.1 uncultured Leptolinea sp. | reverse complement strand
GAAGAAGCTAAAGACGCAGCCATTGCTGACGGCAAGGCTCAACTGGAAGCGGCTCAGGCTGCTGCTGAGGAAACACTGGCTGCGGTCACCGCGGAAAAAGACGCTGTGATCGACGAGCTGAACGGAAAGGTGGAATCTCTCACCAATGAGAAGGATGCTCTCCTGACCCAGGCTGAAGGAGATCTGCAGGCTGTGATCGCCGAAAAGGATGCACTTCTGGAAGAAGCTGAAGCAAAATTCGCGGTTGCGGAAGCTGAAGCCGCTGCGCTCAGCACAGAACTGGATGAGACGAAAGCCCAGTTGGCTGAAACCGTTGAAGAACTGCTCAAAGCCAATCTGAACTATCAGAACCTGCTGGATGAGAAGAATGAATTCCAGACTGCTCTTGAAACCATGCAGGATGATGTCGCTGCCCGTCTTGCGCTTGCTGAGGAAGAATCGAAGATCAATGCGAACAAACGTCTGCCTGTGTATTCAAATGTTGATTATGCAAATGAACAGCTTCGTGAATATTATGATCAGATGCAGAAGCTCCAGGATTCGATCCTGACGCTCCAGATCGAAAACACCCTGCTGCGTGAAAAAATCGACGAATTCACTAACTGAGTGAACTCCTTTTGACCATTCACATCGGCTTTCCGGTATTTCCGGAAAGCCGATGTTGTTAAATTGGGGATTTGACTCCTTCCTTGCATTGATTCCCTGAAGTAAATATGATAAAATAAGAACAGAGGTAAAACACTGGGCGAAGAGGAGCACAATGGCAGCGGACAACGTTCAATACAAAGACAGATTATTCAGTTTTCTCTTCGGTTCGGAAGAGAACAAGATATGGACGCTCAGTTTTTAGATAGTGAGTAGCCTTTCTGTAATATACTATAAGAAGAGAAGGTGAAAATCTGCTGATGAATGTTGAACTTGATCCGAAAACTGTCTATATCGTCAATGATACGGATTCTTTGAAAGAATGTATTGAAAAACTTCGTGATGCAAAAGAGGTGGCTGTGGATACGGAATCTGACAGCCTGTTTGTTTATTATGAAAAGGTCTGCCTGATCCAGCTCAGTGCGGATGGGCAAAGCTATGTGATCGATCCGCTGGAAACCGGAGACCTTTCGGAGCTGAATGATATTTTTTCCTCGCCGGATGTTTTGAAAATTTTCCATGCGGCGGAGTATGACCTGATGTGCCTGAAACGGGACTTTGGGTTTGAATTTGAAAACCTTTTTGATACCATGATCGCTGCCCGGATGTTGGGTAAAAAAGAGATCGGGCTCGGTCCGCTGCTGGAAAACGAGTTCGGGATCCATCTGGACAAGCGCTATCAGAAGGCAAACTGGGGCGTACGCCCGCTGAGTCACGAGATGCTTCAATATGCGGTCTCGGACACACGCTTCCTGAGCCTGCTGAAGGATAAACTCGCTGCTGAATTAAAGGAACGAGGCATGGAAGACATGGCTCAGGAGGATTTCGAGCGTCTTTGTCGCATTCATCCGGCACCGGCTGAACCGCATGATTGTTTCTGGTGGAAGGTGAACGGCGGTGTGGAGCTCACACCCGCGGAACAGGGCGCCCTGCAGGGCCTTTGTGAATTCCGTGAAAAAGAGGCAAAGATCCGGGATTTACCGCCCTTCAAGATCCTCTCCAACAGTGCAATGGTGAATATCGTGCTGGAAAACCCCTCCAATGAAGGAACCCTGCGCAGACTCAAGGGGGTCGGTTATGCAGTGGTCCGGCGGTACGGGCGGACGATTCTGGATATCAACCGGAGCTGGCGCAGAAAGAAACGCATCCCGCAGCCCCTTTTACAGTCCAGACCTGCCAACGGAATCCTCAGCCGCAGAGAACGCCTGAAGACCTGGCGAAAAAACACAGGGATGGAGATGGATGTCCCTTCCGATGTGATCTTACCCCGCGACATTTTGGAAACTATTTCCGAGGTGGGGCCGAAGAGCGATTCAGAGCTGGAGCTTTTGATGAAGGAACTGCCTGCCCGTTATCAGCGTTTTGGAAAACAGATATTGGAAGTCTCGCTGCATGGGAGCGAAGAGTCATAGGTTAATTTCACAAAGGCCGATAAGAATTAAGAAAGGATTCAAATGCTGGCACGTGTTTACTCCTGCGCATTGACCGGTTTGTCCGGGACGATCATAGAAGTCGAAGTGGACAGTTCTGCGTTGGCAGAACCGAAAACCATTGTGGTCGGTTTGCCGGATGCCGCTGTTCAGGAGAGCAAGGAACGGGTTCGCGGAGCCATCAAAAATTCCGGTTTGAAGAACCTGCGTCAGCGGATCACCGTGAACCTGGCACCGGCAGACATCCGCAAGGAAGGGCCCTGTTTCGATCTGCCTATTGCGATCGGTGAGCTTGCCTGCCGGGATGAAGCCTGGATCCCGGAATTGAAGGATTCTCTGATCGTGGGTGAGCTGTCTCTGGACGGCTCTGTCCGGCATGTGCGCGGTGTGCTGCTTATTGCTGCCAAAGCAAAGGAAATGGGATTTAAGCAGGTCTGTGTTCCGGCTTGTGATGCACAGGAAGCTGCTTTGATCCCGGGCATTGAGGTGCTGCCTGTTCATACGCTGCTGGAGCTTTACAATCACTTTATCGGAGAAAA
This sequence comes from uncultured Leptolinea sp., assembly GCA_964457635.1. Lineage (GTDB taxonomy): Bacteria > Chloroflexota > Anaerolineae > Anaerolineales > Anaerolineaceae > Flexilinea. Next base: position 21,701 of record CAYWGX010000005.1, on the reverse strand, counting down.
ACTGATCGAGCCTCAGCGACCCTGCGAACTTTCAGAAACCGCAGTCACTGTCCGGACGGATTTCAGTGAGATCAAAGGACAGGAGCATGTAAAGCGGGCGCTGGAAATTTCTGCGGCCGGCTCCCATAATGTGCTGATGAGCGGCTCTCCGGGAACCGGGAAAACGCTGCTGGCCCGGGCACTGCCTTCCATTCTTCCGCGCATGACGCTGGAAGAAAGCCTGGATGTGACCAGGATCTATTCCATCGAAGATATGCTGCCGGTGGATACGCCGCTGATCCAGACACGTCCTTTCCGGGCGCCTCATCACACCATCAGCTACGCCGGTCTGGTGGGCGGAGGGAACATTCCCCGTCCGGGAGAGATCTCGCTGGCTCATCGGGGTGTGCTGTTCCTGGATGAGTTTCCAGAATTTGATCCGCGGGTACTGGAGGTGTTGCGGCAGCCGCTGGAGGATAAAGTTGTTACGATTTCCCGTGCAACTGGTGCGTATAGCTTTCCTGCGGCGTTTGTCCTGGTCGCAGCGATGAACCCCTGTCCCTGCGGCTACTACGGGGATCCGACACATCACTGTACCTGTTCCGAACTTGCCATCCAGCGCTATCAGAAGCGCATTTCGGGACCGCTGCTGGACCGCATTGACATCCAAATCAATGTCCCGCGGGTGGAATATGAAAAGCTCAGCAGCGATACTGTCGGAGAAAGCTCCGCAAAGATCCGCGAACGGGTGGAAGCAGCCCGTGAACGTCAGCAGATCCGCTTCAAAGACAATCCCAATGTTACCTGTAATTCCGATATGGCTCCCGCGGAGATCCGGCAATACTGCCGCCTGGATGCTGACGGAGAAAAGCTGGTCAAGAGTCTGATGACGCATTATCAGATCTCAGCCCGTGCTTACCATCGCCTGCTGAAGCTGGCACGCACCATCGCAGATTTGGACTGTTCTCAAAACATCCGTACACAGCACATTGCGGAAGCGATCCAATACCGCCCGCGCAGCAACGGATGAACACAATTTATTCTTTACAAATATGGAATTTGGAAGCAACCTTCCGTCCCTTGCGGACGATCTTCTTTTACTGATCCTCATCGTTTTCGCAGCTGCGGATATCCTGGCTGCAGTGATATTTCATGTTTACCGCATCCTGGTGGAGGAAGATATTGTTATCCCGGGCGGTGACGACAAGATCAAGGACCGTTCCATCAGTGAACAGCTGCTTGAGGATGCATCTCTAATTGATAAGCTGCGTATAGCTTCACGCTTTCTTTTCGGTATAACCGCTGCGCTGCTTGTGGTTTATCTCATCCGGATCCTGCCCTATGAGCTGACCGTTCCCATCCTTTGTCTTTATGTGCTGTGCGGGGCTTTGTTTCTCATTTTTCTGGAGACTGCTGTCACCGGTTTGACGGCAAAAAATCCCCAAAAGACAGCGGATAAATTAGCCGGGCTGTGTGTTTTTCTCAGCAGGCTGTTTACACCGCTCTATAAAATCACGGAATGGATCATTCCGGAGCCGGAGATCACAGCACCGCCTACTATTCAGGCAGAGGAAAGCCACCTGCGGGACTGGGTTGAAAGCATTCCGGAAAATACCATCCTTGAGCAGGATGAACGGAAAATGATCCGTTCGATCGTTCACTTCTCCAACACCATGATTCGGGAGATTATGGTCCCGCGGGTCGAGATCGATGCGCTGGACATTGAAACGCCGCTGGATAAGGCGGCCAGCGTGGTCCGTGAGTCCGGGCATTCCCGCTTACCGATCTACGATGATGAGATCGACAGGATCGTCGGGGTGCTTTATGCCAAGGATCTGCTTCAGGCTTATGTGGAACAGCGGGTCGTCACGGTCGCTGAGCTGATGCGCAAACCCCTGTTCGTTCCGGAGTCCAAGATGGCAGGGGATCTGCTCAATGAGATGAAATCCAGCGGCGTTCATATGGCTGTGGTCGTGGATGAATATGGCGGAACCTCGGGAATTGTCTCCATGGAGGATATCGTTGAGGAAATTGTCGGCGAGATCCGTGACGAATACGATGACCGGGAGGAAGAGCTGGTACAGGTGGTCGGTCCGGATGAATATTCCTTCCTCGGGCGCATCGACCTTGAAGATGTGAATGAATATCTGGGCACGCATCTGACCCGGGATTCAGCTGACACACTGGCGGGCTTCCTTTACTCGCAGATCGGCAAGATCCCGGTGCTGAATGAAAAAATTGAGGCGGAAGGCTGGTCTTTCGAGATCGAAGAATTAGCCGGCCGAAGGATCCGCAGAGTTCGGGTTTATCGACAGCCGGAAGAGCCGGCAAAAGAAGAGGTACAGGATGATAAATGATGAAATGAAACAAAAACTGGGAAAATTGGCAGCTGAAATGCGTTCCCGCAGTTACATTCCCTATTCTCATTACGCCGTCGGTGCGGCACTGCTGACAAAGAGCGGAAAAATTTTCACCGGCTGCAACATTGAAAACGCCGCCTATCCCGTGACGGTCTGTGCCGAGCGGACAGCAATCTTCAAAGCGGTCTCCGAGGGGGAACGTGAATTTGAAGCTATTGCCGTTGCGACGGAAGACGGGCAGGGCTATCCATGCGGGTCCTGCCGCCAGGTGATGGTGGAATTTTCACTGGATATGGACGTGATGCTGGCAGATGCCGAAGGAAACATCACCGCTGAGCACTCGATTCAGGAGCTGCTTCCCGGTGCTTTCACACCGCAGAACCTGCTCTGATTTTCTGATTTGTGGAACGCTCAGTACATTTTCGGGCGATCGTCGTCCGTCACACGAATTATGATGAGGCGGACCGGTTCGTCACCTTTCTGACACCGTTTCAGGGACGGGTTTCCGCACTCGCCAAGGGGGTGCGGAAGCTGAGCTCCCGCAAAGCCGGACATCTGCAGCCCTTCACCTATGTCGATGTGCAGTTGTCCAAGGGGCGCGGGGCTTCCTGGCTGGTCACGCAGGTTTCCACCATTGAAGCCTATCCGGAAATTCTGGCTTCTCTGGATAAGACGGTGCGAACATCCTGTGTTCTGGAGCTGGCAGACCGCTTTTCACTGGAAGAGGTGGAAAATGTTCAGTTATTCCAGCTGACGCTGGACACACTGCGTCGGATCGCGGTGCTTGAAGATGTATTCCCGGTACAGCGCTATTTTGACCTTCAGCTGTTTTCTGTGACGGGATACCGGCCGCAATTCTTTGAATGTGTCCGCTGTCATAAGAAGATCCAGCCGGAAGACCAATATCTTCATTACGGAATGGGCGGGGTCCTGTGCCCGGATTGTGGTCCTCTGACATCCGGGGCCAGGCATATCTCCATGAAGACACTGAAATATTTCCGTTACTATCAGACGCATCCCTTCGTTCAGGCTGCCGCTGCCGGGTGGCCGCAGGACATTCGCACTGAATCGGAAAATTTATTGACGGGTTATCAGAGCTATCTGCTGGAACGAAAAACAAACAGCCAGCAATTTCTTGAACAATTATGAGCCGCGGGTAATTCCCGGCTCATCGGAAAGGATCAGGGATTATGGAAAAAACATTACGGGCAGGGATCATCGGCTGCGGGAAGGTCGGACCTTTTCATGCGGCAGCTTATCAGAAAATTGAGGACTGCGAGCTGTGTGCGGTCTATGATGTGCAGCAGGAGCGGGCTGAAGCTTTCGCGCTCAAATACGGGGCAAAGGCTTATACTTCTGTGGAAGCCATGGTCAAGGATTGCGGGCTGGATGTGGTCAGCGTCTGCACGCCCCATCCCATCCATCGGCAGGCAGCTGTGGAAGCTCTGCGCTGCGGTGCGAATATTGCCATTGAAAAGCCGCTGGCTTCTTCCCTGGAAGATTGTGACGCTATTCTGGAAGCAGCAGCGGAGCATAACCGGGTCGGTACGGCTATCTGCCAGCGCCGTTTCTTTCCGCCTTCCATGCGGATCCGAAAGGCCATTGATGACGGGAAGATCGGCAAACCGATCCTGGGTACCGTCAATATGTACGGATGGCGGGATATGGCCTATTATGCCAGTGATCCCTGGCGCGGTACCTGGAAGGGGGAAGGCGGCGGTGTTTTGGTGAACCAGGCCCCCCATCAGCTGGATCTGCTTCTGTGGTACATGGGTGAGATCGAGGAGCTTTATGGCATGTGGGACACGCTCAACCATCCGGGTCTGGAAGTGGAAGATACAGCTCTTGCGGTGATCCGTTTCAAAAACGGCGGACTGGGAAATATCGTTGTCAGCAACTCCCAGAATCCGGCACTTTACGGGAAAGTTCATGTCCATGGCAGCAGCGGTGCTTCTGTTGGTGTCCAGACGGATGGCGGCGCCATGTTTATCGCCGGTGTTTCTTCCATCACCGAAGCGCCTTATAACGATATCTGGACCGTTCCCGGAGAGACGGACCTGAAGGATCAATGGAAAGCGGAAGATGAGGCGTATTTCCGGACGATCGATGCAACCACCCATTTCCATTACGTGCAGCTGAAGGATTTCATCGATTCACTCAGAGAGGGGAGGCGTCCTCTGATCTCGCTGGAGGATGCCCGTCAGACTGTGGAACTGTTCACAGCCATTTACCGTTCTCAGCGGGATCGAAAACCGATCCGCTTCCCGCTAAAACCAGAAAATGGCTCTGATTATGACGGAAGGCTGAACCGCTGAAAAATGCATTATACTCATTAATAGTGAGAAAATATTCTGTCGAAAGGAAATCCATCTATGGCAGTGATCGTAACGAACAAGCATGAGATGATCGACTTCAAACCGAAAAAAGATTTCTTCGTCGGGATCGATTCGGATGGCTGTGTGTTTGACGCGATGGAAATCAAGCACAAAGAGTGTTTTATTCCTAATACAGTCAATGCATGGCGGCTGCAGACGGTTTCCCGTTATGCCCGGGAAGTCCATGAATTTGTCAATCTTTATTCCAAATGGCGCGGTTTGAACCGCTGGCGCAATATTGTCCGGACTATGGACCTGCTGCGGGAACATCCCGGAGTGAAACGCTGCGGGTTTGAGGTCATGCAGCTGGAGGGCATCCGCGGATTTGTGGAAAGCGGCTCCCGGCTCAGCGATGCCGGACTTTTCGCTTATATGCGGAATCATCATGAACCGGATCTGCAGATCGGTGTGCAGTGGTCTTCCGATGTCAATGCGGCGATCGAACGGATCGTCCATGGCATGATGCCCTTCGCACCGGTCAAACCCAGTTTTCAGGTGCTGATCCCGGATGCGGATCTCGCCTGTGTTTCCGCGACCCGGAATGTGGACCTGGCCCGCGAATGGACGTACGCGGGGATCCTGGATGATGTGGAGCTGCTCTGCGGGCAGGAAGTCGGGACAAAAGAGCAGATCCTGGAGATGACCACGGTCGGGAAATATCCCAAAAATCATGTGCTGATGATGGGTGATGCGCCCGGGGATATGGAAGCGGCACATGCAACAGGAGCACTCTTTTTCCCGATCAATCCCGGATATGAGGCTGATTCCTGGGATCGTTTTTACAGTGAAGGATATAAAAAATTCCTGGACGGAACATTTGCCGGTAAATATGAGGCTGAACTGATCCGGGAATTTGAAAGCCTGCTGCCGGAAGTTCCACCCTGGCAGAAATAAAAAATGCTGTATAATTGATTTAAAATCGGAGCTTCATCCGTAAAAAGGTGGTAATATGAAAATTTACGAATCAGCAGAAGATTATCTGGAAATGATCCTTGTCCTGAAGCGCAAGAAGGGAACGGTCCACGCGATCGATATTGCGAGGGAGATGAATTTCTCTAAACCCAGCGTCAGCATTGCGATGAAAAAACTGCAGGAAGACAACCTGATTACGGTTAATCCTCACCATGAAATTGAACTGACTGAATCCGGCCGAGAGATCGCAGAGCGGATATATGAGCGGCATGTGGTGCTCAGCGAGATCCTGAAAAAAATCGGTGTGGAAGAGACGACTGCGGTCAAGGAAGCCTGCCGCATCGAGCATGTGATCAGTCAGGATTCCTTTGTAAAAATCAAAGCGAAACTGAAGGAAATGCAGGATTTCTGATCAGAGTAAAACTATAGCGCAGGAAAGCAACAAGGTTACGATGTTGCAGTCGTAACCTTGTTATTTTAACTGAGCATTTGAAGCGGAAAATCAGGCTTCAGCTTCCGGCAGGCCATTGTAGGCCGTGGAAAGCTCTTTGATTTTGTTGAAAATCTCCCGCCATTGAACCTGGGAGACTCCCATCTTGCGCTGGATAACTTCCATCGGCACACCTTCGACATAATCCCTCACAAAGCATGTCCAGCGGCACATCGCGAAGGAGAGGTGTTTTGTCAGTTCGGCTTCCGTTCCGATATCCTCCAGCAGGTATTCCAGACGGCGCGGAGACCAGGGAAAAAGCTTGTCTGCAGGGCGGTATTGCTCCAGGTATTCATCAAGCACTTCAAGCCAGGAAGCGGGTAAATCGATCGTTCGTTCTTTTGCGCGGTTTTCCGTACCGGTATAGCGGACGTGTAATTTCGGGTTTTCCGGGTCTTCCCGTTCAATGTGATTTTTGGAAATGCCAAGGGTTTCGCTCTTCTTGATCCCGGTGGAGAGCAGCAGCTGGAGCAGGAGCATCATTCGTGCGTCCGGTTTTTTCAGACTGCGGTGTGCATTTGCCGCCGCTAAAACCTTCTCCACTTCTTCCTTTGTCAGGATTTCCGGAATCGGTGAGGAGACCACGATCTGGTCGATCGCGGCAGCCGGATCCTCTTCAATCACGCCGAAGGTCTTCAGCCATTTGAAGAAGGATTTGATGGAGGTGATTCTTCGGGAGGTGGTCTTCGGACTGCAGGGAACCGGACGGTCGTTATTCATCCAATCCAGAAAATTGGTGATATCTTTTGTTGTGACCGAACCGACTGTTTTGTCCGGTGAGAAGTAGGATGCAAATAATTGGATATCCCCTTTGAATGCCTTGATGGTGTATATCGACTTGTTTTGATCAGTCAAATATCCTTCCCAGGCACGAATCACGACAGGAAAAGTGGAATCAGCATTGATAAACTGGTTTGACACTGCGTTATTCTGATACATGTACCGTCCTTTCTTAATTTTTTGGGGAAATCCCCTTTATTCCACCAGATAGGATGATAAAAAGAAAAATTGCTGCAGATACTGGTGTAACATTATTGTCTGACATCTTATTATAATCCAATTTTGGAATTAATAATTTGTATAATGTCAAAACTGATATGGAATTTTCGGAATTTTTCTTCTGAATGGTAAAATTAATCCGGAGTGTATTATGACCTCGCCGTTATAATATGCGGTTATTGCTTATGAAAAGACGAAACACCATAGCCATTCTTTCCTGGGTCTCGCTGGGGCTGATTTTTTTCGCGTTCATGATGACGGGTTTCTCACTGATCCGCTACAGTCAGATGCGTTCCAATTATCCGCTGGACCTGACGATCGGCGATATCCCTGTGGGCGGACTGAATTCCACGCAGGCAGCGGAGCGGCTGATCCGTGCCTATGGTATTCCCATTGAAATGGTGTACGGGGATTCTGTGATCCAGGTCAGTCCGAACTCCATCGGTTTTTCGCTGAACCTGGAAACCATGCTTGCTGCTGCGGACCTGCAGCGTACCCGGCGCGGATTCTGGGAGGATTTCTGGAATTATATCTGGAATTCACTGCCGCGTCCGCAGCCTGTTCCGCTTTCCGCCACGATTTCTGAAGAGCGTTTGCGGGACTATCTCATCAATGAAATCGTTCCCCGTTACGACCAGACCGCAAAGGCACCGATCCCGATTCAGGGTTCTGTCGGCTTCTCTCAGGGAGAGTCCGGCAGGGAACTGGACATCAACCGTTCCATTACGCTGATCCAGCAGGCTCTCCGCTCTGCTTCCGAGCGGAGAGTGAGCCTGCCCTTCAACCGCACAACACCTCCGCAGGCGTCCTCCGTCAGTCTGGAATATATGATCCGTCAGATCCTGCAGCAGAATGAATTTGACGGGATCGCGGAGTTTTATATTTTGGACCTGGATCGGCGAAACGAGATCAACATCGCTTTCTCGGATATGCAGAGCATTCCGACCGGGGTCTCCTTTACGGCCGCTTCGACCATCAAGGTTCCGATCATGATCTATACCTTCGCGAACCGTGACTTGCCTCTGCCGGCTGCCATGCAGCGCAGCCTCGAGCTGATGATCGAGATTTCGGAAAACTCTCCGGCAGACGACCTGCTGCAGGCCATCAGCGGCAATATGGCACCAAACATGTTCACAGAGGATCTGCGGCGGATGGGGTATACCAATACCTTTTTGGGCGGGTTGTTTTATAACGGTGCGCCCCTGCTCACCCGGCATAAGACCACTGCCAACTCCCGGACGGATGTCAATACGGACCCGGATGCGTATAACCAGACGACTGCATCCGATATGGGCATGATGCTGGATGACTTGTATCTCTGTTCTGTCTATAACGGCGGGGCACTGAAAGCCTATTACGGTGACAGACTCACGCAGCAGGAATGCAGCACCATGATCGAGGAGCTCTCCAAGAATAAAACGGCGGTGCTGCTGGAGGCCGGTATCCCGGAAACTGTTCGTGTAGCCCATAAGCACGGTTGGATCCTGGAGCGGGACGGGCTGATCCATAACATCAGCGATGCGGGGATCGTTTATTCTCCAAAGGCGACCTATGTCTTTGTGATGTTTTTTTATCACCCGGATCAGCTGGTTTTCGATCCCACAAATCTGATGGCTTCACAGATTTCAAATGCTGTTTATCAGTATTTCAATCAGAGCAATTAGGAAACAGATTAAGTATTAAGGAATATTTCTATGAATGAGGAAAAGAACACAAGAATAGCCTGGCTGGACAGACCCGTTACGAAAGCATTCCCGCTTTTTTCATGGGAAAAGCTGATCCTGGCGGTGATCATTCTGCTGGCGGTACTCAGCCGCTTTATCCTGATCGGTGCGCGGGTGATGTCCCATGATGAGATCAACCACGTTACCCCCGCCTACAGCTTATATCAGGGCAACGGCTATGCTCACAATCCTGTGACGCACGGGCCGTTCCAGTTTCACATGCTGGCTCTCTCTTATTTCCTGCTGGGGGACAGTGATTTTTCTTCCCGGGTCCCGGCTGCGGTTTTCAGCCTCAGTGCGGTGATTTTCGTCTTGTTCGCTTTCCGCAGGTATCTGGGACGGGTGGGAACGGTGTTGGGCGGTTTGTTCTTCCTCGTTTCTCCGTATATTCTTTTCTACGGACGCTACACCCGCAATGAAGCCTTCATCGAGCTTTTTGCCGCGTTGACTTTCTACGCTTTTTACCGTTATTACGAGAAGCGGGACAATAAATCGCTGTATCTTTTAGCAGTCACTACCGCATTGCAGTTCACTACCAAAGAAGTCGCCTATTTCTATTGCGCGCAGCTGCTGCTCTTCTGCGGTTTCCTGTTCCTGCGGGATCTGTGGAAGATGCCCTGGGAGAGCACGAAACAGCGGACGAACAGCGCCAGCTATTTTCTTGTGGCACTTTTGTTTATTCTGGGTGCGCTGCTGGCGATGATGCTGCTCGGTGAGAATGGTACGCTTCCTGTTTTGACGCTGATCCTGGGAGCAGCCGGTGTGCTCTGCATGCTGTGGATGGTCATTTATACGGTACGAGTGCTTGGCTGGAAAATGATCCGCACCTCGCCTTCCTTCAACCTGATCGTCTTTCTTGGGGCACTGATCCTGCCGCAGCTGACGGCTTTCCCGGTCCATCTGCTGGGCTGGGATCCACTGGATTACAGTGCATCCGGTATCCTGCATACCGGGATCATCCTGGTGATCCTGGCGGCGGTCTCCTTTGCTGTCGGCATCTGGTGGAACAGGTCCGTCTTTCTCAAGAGTGCGGCTGCGTTTTACATGATCTTCGTGTTTTTCTATACCACGGTCTTCACCAACATTCACGGCTTTTTCACCGGCATCATCGGCGGACTCGGTTATTGGCTTTCTCAGCAGGAGGTCCAGCGCGGCGGCCAGCCCATTTATTACTATGCGCTGATCCAGCTGCCGGTTTATGAATTTGCGGCCACCGCCGGGACGATCCTGGCACTGGTCATAGCCATCAAAAAACGCAGATTCTGGACAGTTCCCGGAGCGATGCTCTCCGCTGAACCGGAAGATGAAGTTATTATCCTGCCGGAGGATGAGCCTGAAACTGAATTGGAAGCAGATCCGCTGATTTCATTTATGGCTGAAAATCCGGCCGAAAATGAAGCTGATACAGCGGATCCTGGTTCAGAGGAAAATGCTGAGGAGGTTTTATCTGAAAGCACAGACGAAGCAGCTGAATCACTGCAATGGGATGAAGATGCAGCGCCTGCTCCCTTAGCGGAGACACAGGCCGATAAGAAATTGCCGGTCCTGCTTTTCCTGCTCTACTGGAGCCTGACTTCTCTCGCGGCTTATTCCGTTGCCGGGGAAAAGATGCCCTGGCTGACGGTCCATATCGCCATGCCGCTGGCTCTTTCAGCTTCATGGGGGCTGGGATATCTTATCGAAGTTTTGCCCTGGAGGCGGCTGTTCTCAAAAGAGGGTTTGCTTGGGCTGTTGGGAATGGTCATCGCGGTGGTCGCCGGCTGCGGGTTGATCGCTGTCTATAACTCTGTTCCCCTTCCTTTTGCCGGGAAGGACCTGGAACAGCTGCGGGCTACCTTCCGCTTGGTGACGGTCCTCCTGTTCCTGCTGGCGGGTGTGCTGATGGTCAGGCATTTCTGGAAGAAATGGCGCGGGACTGCTGTGGCAGAGGTGCTTTCGCTGTGTATTATGCTGGTGCTGATCGTTTTGCAGACGAGGACCGCTTTTGTTTCGAGTTTTATCAATTATGATTATGCCAACGAACTGCTGGTCTATGCTCATGGCGGCAGGGGCTCCAAAGTTGCCTTCGAGATGATCGAGGATCTCGGGACCCGAACGGGGCTTGGAAAGAATATCGGGGTGGCTTACGACAACGATACAAATTATCCTTTCTGGTGGTACCTGCGGGATTATACCAACAAGAAATATTTTGGTGATGACAACCCGACCCGTGACCTGCGCAATTATGAGGTGATCACGGCAAATACCTCCAAGGATTCACGATTGGAACCGATCGTGAAGGATAACTATTACCGTTACGAGTTCATCCGCCTGCTGTGGCCAAATCAGGATTATTTCAACCTGACGCCCCAGCGCATTTTCAATGCACTGACGGATCCGCAGATGCGGGCTGCATTGTTCAAAATCTGGCTGGACCGTGATTATTCTGCCTATGCAGCTGTCACGGGCAAAAAATCGCTGACCCGGGAAACCTGGGAACCCAGTTCCCGGATGGTGATGTACATCCGCAAAGACCTGATGAACCGCATGTGGATGCTGGGCGAAGGACAGGTGATCGGCGGCAGCGCTGAGCCGGCGGTGGACGATGAGGAAGCTGTCTTCTCACAAATGGAACCGGTTTTGCGTATCGGCAGAAGCGGTAGCGGCGAAGGGGAGTTCCAGCGTCCGCGCAATCTGGCTGTTTCACCGGATGGGGAGCGTGTCTACGTTCTGGATTCCGGAAACAATCGGGTGCAGTATTTTGACAAAGCCGGGAACTATCTCGGGCAATGGGACAGTGCTGCCGGGATCCGTTTCTCTGAGCCCTGGGGCATTGCTGTTGATGGGACGGGGAATGTCTATATGGCGGATACCTGGAACAACCGTATCGTGAAGACGGATGCGGAAGGGAACGTTCTCACCACCTGGTATTCCAATGACCCTTCTGACGGACGCAGTTTCTATGGGCCGCGCGCGATCGCTGTCAGTTCCGAAAATATTGTCTATGTCTGTGATACGGGGTACAAGCGCATCATGGTCTATGATGAAAACGGCAATTTCCTCCGCAAGTTTGGTGTTTCCGGTATGGGAATGGGCGAACTGGATGAACCGGTTGGGATCGCGCTGTTGGATGATGACCATCTGGCGGTTGCCGATACCTGGAACCAACGGGTTCAGGTCTTTGATGTCTCCGGAAGGGGGCTTCAGGACGGTGTAACGCTGGTGTTTGATGTCAATGCCTGGTATACCCAGTCCCTGAACAATAAGCCCTATATCACCGGCAGCAGTGCTTCCAATGCGATTTATCTCACCGACCCGGAGGGCAGCCTGATCCATCAGTATGATATGACCGGCAAGCTGATCCGCACCTGGAACGCGGACGGCGGTGATATCGATCATTTCAGCATGCCCACCGGCATCACACTCTCTCCCGACGGCAGTGTCTGGGTGGTGGACACGGAAAACAACCGGGTGAACCAATTTAAGGCAGAAGGTATAAAGTAAAAGGTAAAAAGTAAAATGTATAAAGTAACAAGGTAACGAAATATACCTGTGTTCGAATCTTCATTCTTACTTCTTACTTCTTCATTTGTATGATAGAATAAAGATGATTTATAAGAAAAAATTGAATCGGAGGAAATTATGGATTCTGTTTTTGAAGATGTCAAGAGCGTCATTTGTGATGTTTTGAAAATCGACGGTGCGAATATCACGCCGGAAACCCGTTTCATTGAAGACCTGAAGGCTGATTCCATGGATCAGTTTTTCCTGATCGACGGCTTCAGCGAAAAGTTCAACATCACCATTTCCGATGACGATGCCACCGGCATCAAGACCGTCGGCGATGTCGTGAAGCTTCTGTCGAAATAAGTGTTATTGTAAAACGAAAATAGCGCTTCACGTGAGTGAAGCGCTATTTTCGTTTCAGGTGAGTATTGGTATAAGTCCCCTTAATAAAGATTGTTGATATATTCTGTCAGTGCCTCGCGGTCATAGAACTTCTTCGGCTGGTGGATGGTATAGTCCGGTGCGACACCGGTATCGATATCGTAGAAGGAACCGTTCTTGAGGAATGACATGCGGGAGGAACCGGAGATTTGGAAGAAGGTTCCCCAGGCAGTGGAGAGCGGCTGGACGATGCAGCTGCCGCCGCCGGAGGTGCGGCCGAGAACCGTGACCTTATCGGAAGCCTTGAAGGCTGCCGGCACCAGGTTGCCGCAGGAGAAGCTGACCGGTGAGATCAGGACATAAATGTTCTTGTCATCCACCACGTCCCCGCTGTTGAACCTGCGGTCCAGATTCACGTCTGCCCGGTAGGTGGCGGTGGAAAGGGCTCCGGTGAAGGTGTCCTTGACGCTGAAGGGCGCGTCCCCGAATACCCAGCTCATCAGGAAGATAGCCGCGTCCACAGCACCGCCGGTGTTGTTGGAAAGGTCGATCACTACATTTTCGATGGGGCTGCCCTCACGGTAGATGCGGTCGTGAGCGAGGATGATCAGCTTGATCGTGTCCCAGGGGATGTCCTTCCCCTCATCGGCCCAGGCATAATAATCGGCAGGTGAGGATGAGACTTCAAACGCATCGAAAGTAATGTAAGCTGTGTTTCCCACTTCCTCATAAAGGAAGGGCTCTTCCAGTTCCATATCGTAAAGAGCATCACGGGCCTTGCCGTAGGTTGAGACAGCTTCGTCAAATTTGCGGGTGGCAGGACCGGTGGTCCAGTTTACCTCTTTGGCGCCGGTGCGGTAGGAATAATCGATGAATTCAGAATGCAGATCATCCAGATAAAAATCGATGAATTTATAAAGCAGTTCGTCAGCCTCTTCAGAGCTGCTTTCGATGAAGCTGTCTTCAAAGCCCATCTGCCAGAAGAACTGGTCAAAATTCCTGATCTCATGCTGATCTTTCAGCCCATAGAGATTGTCAAGCACAAAGCAGAGCTCCCAGTAACCGAACTCTGCCAGCTCATGGCTGCGTTCGGCAGGTTTCGCCTGATAGTAGAGCTCACCGAGCTCCGTCAGCCCTTTGCGGACGGTCCCCAGGAGGTTTCTGTTGACGATCATCAGGCACTCTCCGTTGAAGAGGATCGTGGCCCGCAGTGCGGGAGAAATCAGAATATCGTTCATGGTCTGCAGTGGCATGTAGTATTTGCCGTCCTGCATGATCATGGGAATATTGTAACTGCCTACATCGATTCGTACCTCATCCCCGTAGCGGTCATAAGACAGCTCCATATTGCGCTGGAACAGCTCGGATTCCCCTGCTTCGGTGAAGCCGCTGGCGCTCAGCAGGTCCAGCAGGGAACCGTCTGATGAATTGTGGATGAAGGCGTTGTAGTCATCGAAAGCGATGGTCTTTTCCGCGAAGTCGAACTGCATATGATATTCGTTCTCGCGGACGTATGCCGCATCGGTTCCTGCTGCGTTGAACATCAGATCGTATTTGGGATCACTCATCCAATCCCGGCAGAGGAAGATCTGCAGCTCCATCCAGTTTTCCAGCTCCACATAGGGCAGGTCATCCACGCCGTCCATGAAGTAAAGCGGGACGGGTTCACTCAATGGATCATCGATATAGCCGTTGTAAAACGTATAGGATCGTTCGGCGATCTCATGAACCGACGGCTTTTCACTTTGAGCGCAGACCACGCTTACGGCCAGCATCAGGATAAACAGTACTGCTAATATTTTTTTCATTCTTCCTCCTGAGTTAATGTATCTTGCCATAATTATAAAGCATTGGTGAAAAAAAGATGTTTTTTCACTTGTCACCGTTATCTTGAATTCGGTAATAGCAGCCATAAACATCACTGAACTGACAACTGTACTGACTTTCGATCAGGTTTCTGGCTTCCGGAAACAATACGCTTGTATCGCAGGATGCAATGATCCATTTTGGTTCTGCGGTTAAAAGTTTTGTCTTAAATTCATCCATGAATTCCGGATTAATGCTTAGAAAGTCATGCTGATAGGCGGCAAAGCGCGTGAGCGGAAACAGTCCGGAATTGATATAAATTGAGGAAGACAGATAGATCGGAAAAACAGATTCTCTTTCGGATTTGGGGACATAGCCGGCGGCAGAAGTATAGGTGATGTTTTCTCTCCTCCAAAAGATTGCTTTTGCAATGTCCGAGTTTTGTTTTATGAAAAGTGATATCAGTGCAAGTGAGACCAACAATTCAGCTGCGGGTTTATTAAACCTGACATAAAGAATAAGAATATAAAAATATACAGGCACGTAAATCGCGAAATAATGATTATATCCGTTTGTCTTCAGGAGAAGCAAAGTGTTGGTTAAAGTGATAATAAAAGCAAGAATATCAATGAATCTGAAGCGATGATACCTCACAAAATGGATCAAAATCAGCATAAAAGAGACAGCCATCGGCAGGTAGTGCCCTAATAAAGAATTTGCGGAGAGGCCGGTGTGTGTTCGAATCTGCATATATTTGAAATTGTAGATGAAAACCGCATATAACATATCGTATAGTGCATGCTTTCGGACAAAGTAAACGAAAATCGGGACAGAAATCAAAATGACGCCTGCCATCCCGGCAAGCAGATTTTCCAACAGACTCCGCCATTGTTTCCGGATTCCCAGATAAATCCCGATTACGACGATTCCGGTAACAATTGTGATGGCGTTATTGATTCTGATGAAGGCCACAAGGGTCAGGCATATACCGTGAAAAAAGGCATGCTTTGCTGGATGGACCGGATCTTGCTCCGCATGAACGGCGTATTTGGTGAAAAGGAGCAAACTGAAGCAAATCATCGGGATGCTCCATTCTTCCGTCAGATTTCCGCCCGCAATCACTGTATTGAACAAGATAATTGTGCAGACGGTGAGCAGGAAGAAACGGACGTTCCTCTTCCCTTCGGTGCTAAATTCCCGGTCAATACGGTTCATGAGAAATATGGAAAGCATCAGTGAAACGATCTGCATCGGAAAAATGAAGGAGAGTTTCTCATTGCGTGTTCCGTGTATTGCCCCGAGTGCCTGTATGAGATAGAGAACGGGGCCTTTGTTATCCCAGATGTCCGTATACAGTGTCTTGCCTTTCAGAATGGAAGAACCGATAAACCGGTAATAGGCAGAATCGTCACCGTAAACGTTGGTGCTCAGGGGACTGGTTGTTTCTGAAAAAATCAGCATGACCCCGGTGAGCAGGATCAGAATTGATAAAAGAAGCAGGATGTCTTTTGTTTTTTCGTCTTTCATATCTCGTTATTCCGGTTCCGTAAGGCGGTAAAAGCAATAGGGAGCGTCACTGAATCTGTACTCATAATGAGAATCGATCAATTCTCTGACAAATGGCATTACTTCATCATGGCTGCAGCTGATCGCGATCCATTTCGGGTTCTCTGTTTGCAGATCGGAAATAAATTCTTTCTCAAATTCCGGATTATCAGCGAAATGGATATCCTGAAAGGCTGCGAATCTGGAGCAGGGGAACAGCCCTGTATTCAGATAGATTTCAGGGTTTACGTTGATGGCGATCATGGAATTTCTCTCGGCCTTTGGCAGAAATTTGTTTACGGTCGGGAAACTCGGATGCGTTTCTGTAAACAGGTTCATTTTTGCAATATACACACTGTTTTGAACATAAAAAACGGAGAAGATCAGTGTCAGGATCACTTCCGGTATGTGTGAGAATTTTGTGTAAAGTATGAGGGAAAACAGAAGTACGGGAACGTAAATCATAAAATAATGCCAGTAAATATTGTTGATCAGCAGCAGGATGCCGTTTGAGAGGATGATCATGGCAGTGATGGCATCAATCAGGCGAATCTTTTTCGCGCGCAGAACGAAAACCGGAAGCAATAAGCAGGTAAAAAATATCGGCAGAAAACGCGTGATAAAAATAGAATTCGGCAGGGTGATATGGGTCCTCTGTCCATTGATTTGAAAATTGTAGACAAAGACACTGTAAAGCATCGTTCCCAGGGCGTTTTTCAGCAGGAAGTATAAACAAACAGGCAGTGTGACGGTGAGCAAGCCAAGGAAACCGAAAAGAATATTTTCAAACAGGTTTTTCCATTGTTTGCGGATCATCAGATATATTCCGATAATCAAAACGCCTGAACAAATCGATATGGCGTTATTCAACCGAATGAAAGCGATCAGCGCCAGGCAGATACCGTGAATGAAAGAATAATGTTTGGGATGGGTTTTTGCTGCTGTATCGGGATTATTGACCGCATATTTGGCAAAGAAATACAGACTGCAGCAGATCATGGGAAAAGACCACTCTTCGGTGACATTCCCGGGTTCGTATAACGTCAACGCGCTGAAAACCGACAACCCAATTGCGGTAAGCAGAAAGAATCTGAACTGCCTGTACTTTTCTTTGGAAACAAGCGTATCTGTGAGATTCAGAAAATGTATTGAAATCAGCATGGAAAGAATCTGCATCGGGAATATAAGCGAAATCTTTTCATTTCGTGTGCCGTGCAGAGCTCCGAGTGCCTGGATAAAATAGAAAACCGGTCCTTTGTTGTCCCAGATATCCGTATAGAGTTCTTTTCCTTTCAGCAATGAGGCACCGAAAAAACGGTAATAAGCTGAGTCCCACCCGTAACTGTTCGGAAATAATGGGCTTGTCGATGTTGAAAAGCACAGCATCGTAATCGTTACCAGGATCACAAGGCAAAGATAAAGTATCCATTGCTGGCGAATTGTTTTCATGATTCAATAAAATATTCTTGTCATTTGGATATATCGGCTCCCAATGGCTGAGCAGGTCTGGTGATTATTCAATCACCGAGCAGGTGAGGGACCAGGTATCACCGGGGCAGAGCCGGTATACGCAGGCATAACCGTCAGCTGTGCAGATGTATGAGGAACCGCTGCCTTTGACGGTTGTGCATTGGTTTTTTGTGTTGAACTGCACCCCCATCAGGGCATAGCCGATTTCCGCGAAGATTCGTGCCATGTCTTTTGTCTCCTTATTGCAGGACTTGTATTCGGGAAACGGGGTCGTGATCTGCAGGAGTGCCAGTTTATTATTTTTGAAATCCGCCGAAAGATAGAGTTCCACGCCTTTGATTTTGGTGTAATCCAGCAGATAGCGGTCGTTTTCGCCGATCTTTTCAAACATCGGTGCATTGCGCTTCACTGTCTGTTTGGTTTTGCCTTTGTAATAGTTCCATAATCCTTCTTCCGAAGATTCCAGTGAGCCCTTTGCCGGATGGATCTGCTGCGCGGAAGCGATGGATGGGAGCGCCGTGATGAACAGGAGAATACTGAAAATAACGAAGCGGATTCTTTTCATTTTATCTGGACCTCTGAATAACGGGTTTTTCCTGTGTCTCATAATTCACAGATGTTTCTTATTCATACTCCTATTGTACCAGACATTGTCGGATTTATAGGATAAAATAAAAGTGAACATCAACTTGTGAAAACGGCGATTATTGTGCCGTTGGGGCCGGTTGGAACCGTTCCCAATGGCGCATTTGGAATCAGCGTTTTTCTGAAAATTTCGGGGGAGTATATGGAGTTTCCTGAACTTTGGAAAAAAATACAGATACAAAAGCGATATGCGATCATCAGTACGTTTCTGATCGGTTTGTTCACCCACGGTACAATGATGTTCAAGAAGTTATCCAAGTTTGACGATATCCAATTTCTCTTTACCGGCGGAAGAACTTTCATTGTAGGCCGCTGGATGTTATATGTGGCCGAAAAGCTGAAAAATCTGTTTTTTCAGGACAGCATTTTCGGACTTCCGGCAGTAAATACGGTTTTTTCATTTTTCTGTGTGGCGGCGGTCGTTTGCATCATCATTGAATTGTTTGAGATAAAATCCGTAAACCTGAGCATTCTGCTGGCAGGCATATTTATCACAATTCCGGTGACAGCCTGTACGTACGGGTATATGTTCAATGCCCAGTTTTACTTTTTCGCCTTTTTCTGCTCGGTTCTGGGTGCATATCTTGTCCTGACCAAAAATCAATGGTACCTGATTCTCTTGGGTATTCTATCGATGACCTGTTCGGTCGGGATCTATCAGGCCTACATTCCCATGTCCGTCTGCATTTTTCTCTTTGGCTTGATAAAACGCTTTTCCCGGGCAGAAACAAAACAGGATAGACTGATGGTGCTCATCAGGACGGGAATTATTGCTGTTTCCTGCGCGGCATTTCTTGGATTGAACACGATCATCCTGAATTTCTTCCTGAGGATCTCGAATACGGAAATGGAAGGCTTCAAAGGTATCGGTTATGCTACAAAGATTCCTCTTTCTTTATATTTCGAACGTGCGTTGTTTGCTTATAAAGAATTTTTCCTTCCCCAGAGAGGCAGCTTTTATGACACTTTTCCGGGAAGCTCCAGAACGTTATATCAGTTCACGATCCTGCTGACCGTTATCTTTTTTGTGGTCTATCTTTTCACTATTGCAAAAAAATCAAAATTGAATGCGGTGATCATTTTTATTCTTGGGCTGTTCGTACCGTTGGCTGTCAACTTCATCTTTGTGATGGTCGATGAAACCTATTGCTATGTCATGATGCTTTACGGGTATGCGATGCATTTTGTTTTTCTTGTCTGGATATTCGAGCAGATAAAAGATACTTTGGCGCTTTCTGTCAAAAAGACGGCAGAAACGCTTGTCATTGCAGCGCTGTGCCTGATCGTGATCACTTTCGGCAGGTTTGACAATGCCTGTTACCTGCGTCTTGAAATGATCCAGGCTCAGACAGGCCGCTTTTACACCTCCCTCATTACCCGCATGCAGGATACGGAAGGATACCGGGTCTCGATGAAGGTGGCTTACATCGGCAATCCGCAGATTTTGGAAGAGGATACGACCATACCGGAAATACAGGAACTGAATCATATTCATGTTTCTCCTTATTGGGGGTTCCGTGAATCGCTCCCGACCGAACCCTGGCGTACATTTATGGAGCAATGGGGGCTTTTCAAAGCCTGGGAAGCGGATCCGAAAGATTTTGAAAACCTGCCGGAGGTACAGGCTATGCCGAGTTATCCGAACAAGGGATCGATCAAGGTGATCAACGATACTCTGGTTGTGAAATTTTGATTGATGGGACACTGGGAACTGTCCGTAATGTCCCTGGAGTCAGTGTTTCCTTTGATTTTCAGCGTATAGAGGAAGTATATGGAATTACTTGACATCTGGAAAAAGTTACAGGTTCAAAAGAAATGTGTGATCATCAGCACATTTTTGTTCGGTCTGTTCATTCACGGTCCGATAATGTTCAAAAAATTAGCCAAACAAGATGACATTCTCTATATGTTTATCGGCGGTGAAACCTTCTCTTCGGGCCGTTGGATGCTGTTTACAGCCGAAAAAATAAAGAACCTGCTGTTTCAGGACAGTGTATATAATATACCGACTTTTAACGTTGTTTTTTCGCTTTGCTGCATTGCCGCTGCTGCCTGCATATTGATCGATTTATTTGAGATCAAATCGACAAATTTATGTGTCTTGCTTTCCGGCGTTATGGTTGCTATTCCTGTGATGGCAAGCATGTATGCGTATATGTTTACAGCACAATTCTTTTCCCTGGCTGTTTTGTTCGCTGTTGCAGGTGCTTCTCTCGTTCTCACAAAAAAACAATGGTATTGGATTCTTTTAGGAATAATTTTGATGACCCTTTCCATTGGGATCTATCAGGCCTATATCCCGCTGATACTGTGTATTTTCCTTTTCGGCATGATCAAACGATTCTCTGAAGCTGACACACCTGAAAAACAAAAACAGGCCTTTCTCAGAATCGGGATCATCGGCATCAGCTGTGTTGGTTTTCTGCTGTTAAACACTCTGATTCTAAATTTTTGTTTGAAAATCACGGGTATCAAGCTTTCCGGCTACAAAGGAATCGGATATGCTACAAAAATTCCTTTGACAACATATCTTACCCGAGCTGTTTTTGCATATAAAGAGTTTCTGCTTCCGCAAAGGGGAACCTTTTATGATATCTTGCCCGGCAGTTCTCATACGTTGTATCTTTGTATGCATCTGCTGACGGTAATCTTTTATGCCTGTTTTCTTTTCTCTGTCTGGAAAAAATCAAAGCTGAACGGGATAATGACGCTGCTGATGGGGCTGATGGTTCCTTTGGCTGTCAATTTTATTTTTGTGATGGTTGATGAAACGTACTGTTATGTCCTGATGGAATACGGTTATGTGATGTATTTTGTATTCTTTGTCTGGATATTTGAAACTGTACGGGGACAATTTCGGCCGGTAATCAGTACAGTAACAAGGGGGATTGTAAGCTGCATATTGTTTCTTATGGTCATCATATTCTGCAGATTTGACAATCTCTGCTATATGAAGCTTGAAATCACGCAGGCGCAGATGACTCGTTATTTCACCACACTTGTTACGCGCATACAGGACACAAACGGTTATGACGCTTCTATGCCTGTTGCGTATATCGGTAAGCCGCATATCAATGAAAATGATACAACGATCAACGAAATACAGGAGCTGAACCATATTCATGTCTCGCCATTCTTTGGCTTTCGCGAATCTCTGCCTAATGAACATTGGCGGCAGTTAATGAATATTTTCCTGGTTTTCAAAGCCTGGGAAGCGGATCCGGAAGATTTTGAAAACCTGCCGGAAGTGCAGGCTATGCCGAGTTATCCCAACAAGGGATCGATCAAAGTGATCAACGATACACTGGTTGTGAAATTCTGAGTAACATCTGCAAACGGTATGAAAAAAAACCGGATCTTCGTCTTCATTTTCCTTCTCCTCCTGTTGAGTGCTGTCCTGGTATGTGTCAATCGGGATCTCTATCACTTTACCTACGATACGCTCTGTCAGCGGAACTTAGTGCCGGAGTTAGACCCAAAGCGGGATTATGTTGTCAATGGGCCTGTGACGCTGAAACCCGGTTCCTAT
>CAYWGX010000004.1:32016-34158 GCA_964457635.1 uncultured Leptolinea sp. | reverse complement strand
CATCCTCAACATTGTCGATACCACCCACATCGAGCGCAACCTCGACCTCACCCTGCAGCTGCTGGAAATGGACGTCCCGGTGGTGGTCGCCCTCAACATGATGGACGAAGTCACCGGCAACGGAGGTTCCATCGATGTCAACCGCATGGAAGCATTACTTGGCACCCCGGTGGTCCCCATCTCCGCGGCCAAAAACCAGGGGATCGATGAACTGGTAGACCATGCCATCCACATCGCCAAATATCAGGAAAAACCCACCCGTCAGGACTTCTGCGACCAGAACGATCACGGCGGAGCGGTCCACCGCTGCATCCACGCGGTGAAACACCTCATCGAGGATCACGCGGAAAAGGCCGGGCTGCCGGTCCGCTTTGCCGCATCCAAGATCATCGAAGGGGACGAGCTGCTCCTGAAGCAATTGAAGTTGGATCAAAACGAGAAGGAAATGCTTGAGCATATCATCCTGCAGATGGAAAATGAACGGGGCATGGACCACAGCGCGGCCATGGCGGACATGCGCTTCTCCTTCATCATGAAGGTCTGCGCCGAATGTGTTTCCAAACCAAAAGAGAGCAAGGAGCACCTGCGCTCCCAGAAGATCGACAAACTGCTGACCGGCAAATGGACCGCCCTTCCGATCTTCTTCGCCGTCATGGGACTGGTCTTCTACCTCACCTTCATCGTCATCGGCCCCTGGCTGCAGGATCTGCTGGACGAACTCATCGGTTCCTTCACGGACCTGGTGGACAATGCCATGACAAGCGCCGGAGTAAATGAAGTGATCCACCACATGGTGATCGACGGCATTTTTGAAGGCGTGGGCTCCGTGCTCAGCTTCCTGCCCATAATCGTGGTGATGTTCCTATTCCTCTCCATGCTGGAGGACTCCGGCTATATCGCCCGGGTCGCCTTTGTGATGGACAAGATCCTGCGGGCACTGGGTCTATCCGGACGCTCCATCGTCCCGATGCTCATCGGTTTCGGCTGCACAGTGCCGGCAGTGATGGCCACCCGGACGCTGCCCAGTGAACGGGACCGCAAGATGACCATCCTGCTCACCCCCTTCTTCAGCTGCACCGCCAAGCTGCCGATCTACGGCTTTTTTATCTCTGTGTTCTTCCCGGAATACAGCTGGCTGATCATCACCGGGCTCTATATTTTGGGTATTCTCGTCGGTGTGCTGGTGGCGTTGCTCTTCAAAAAGACTCTCTTCAAAGGGGAACCCGTTCCCTTCGTGATGGAGCTGCCGAATTACCGCATTCCCAGCCCCCGCACCACCCTGCAGCTCATGTGGGAGAAATCCAAGGACTTCCTGCAGCGGGCCTTCTCCGTCATCCTGATCGCCACCATCGTGGTCTGGTTCCTGAGCCATTTCAACTTCCGCCTAAACCTGGTGGCAGATTCCCATGACTCGATTTTGGCAGCCGTCTCCGGCGTGCTGGTTCCGCTCTTCAAGCCCCTGGGATTGGGAGACTGGCGCATCGTCACCTCCCTCATCAGCGGCTTCATGGCCAAGGAGAGCGTGGTCTCCGTGATGCAAGTGATCTTCCCAACGGAAGAAGCCATGAAGGCCATCATCACCCCGCCGGCCGCGGCTTCCATGCTGGTCTTCAGCCTGCTCTATACCCCCTGTGTGGCGGCAGTGGCAGCCATCAAGCGGGAACTGGGCGGCAGATGGGCTTTTGCGGTGGTCGTCTGGCAATGCCTCGTCGCCTGGGTCATGGCCCTCATCGTCCGCCTGATCGGCTCGATATTGTAATAAAGTTGAAAGGTGAAGGGTGAAAGGTAAAAATAAGGTGCCGCTTCGCGGCGGATCCTAATAATCTCACACTCCTGATCCCCGGAAATGGTGATTAAAATGAACCTGTTTGATATTCTGATACTTGTTATTGTGGCAATAGCGGTTTTCTTCGCAGTCAAGCGGCTGCGGAAGACCAAAGGCACCTGCGGCTGCGGCTGTGCCAACTGCCCACACAAAACCAACTGCAGCAAATAAAAATGTTTAGAAAGATAAAAGGCACCTGGAAATGATGGATGTGCCTTTTAATGTAATAGTGAAAAACACCGGCTGAGCCGGTGTTTTTCACTATTACATTAAATACAGTCGTAATCCTCTGGATCCCGGCTTATCTGGTCTCTGGA
>CAYWGX010000004.1:0-31916 GCA_964457635.1 uncultured Leptolinea sp. | reverse complement strand
GTCTCTGGAGAGGGACCGTGACAGATAGGGACGGTTACTCCAAAAGGTGCCGGCTTCGCCGGGTCAATGTGGAGCAACCAGCTTCGCCCCTCTGCACTTTGCGCTGCGCCGGGAAACCGGCCCCACTCACCTGTCATCGGGAGTCTGATCCCCCATTCAAGGTACTCTCTGACAATCAAGAGTAAGGTTCATTGAGCGAGAACGGGGCGTTTGACGAGGAATCAGACCCTCTTCGAGGATCTGACTCCTTCCTTTTCTTATTTCTGATTTAGACTTCCTACCAGGCTTTCCAGACATCGGTGGGGATGCCGTATTCACCATACTCTCCCTCGGGGATGTCAATGGTAAAGGTATAGTCGCCATAATGGAATTCAAGCGTCCGCGTATCACCGCCGGAAGAGCCGCCGTCATCTCCTCCTCCACCGCCGCCGGGCTTCCGGCGGATGAACCAGGAGTCGGGCATACGTCCGACGACCAGCTTTTTGTTCGTATACACCGAATATTTTTTCGGCGTACGGACAGCCTGCTTTTCCGCAATATCTGCCATATCCGCACTTGTTCCGGGAACCGGAAGCACTTCAGCCGCATCACCGGCTTTTCCCGTCTCCGTGTCCTGCTCCAGCTTCTGCATGATCGTCTGGAGCAATGTCATGAGCTCCTCGTTGGACATACTATCCACGTTGATTTCCTGCGCGCCGGCAGTGCCGGCAAGAAGGGTGAACAATGCCAGGACCGCCAAAAGAATCAAAATGAAACGGGTCTTATTCATGGGTATCTTCCTTTCAGGGTCTCGAATTTTCCGGAGGCCAACGGAATTAACAGGCAAATCAGCGTCATTAATATATTATACTTATAATATAACTTATATTATAAGGCAAAAAAGCGATGATTTGGATCGGAATTTTCTTTGTTCTCCTGTTGGCCGCGGATTTCAGCCTGCTGAGCAGGAAAGACCTTGCTTTCACGCTGCCGCTATCCGGATTCACGCTCTCACTCCTTGCCTGCATCCTGTACTTCACCGGGCTGTTTCCCCGCCTCAGAGATATCATCAACCTTCTGATCCTGCTGTTCAGCTTTTACACGGGATTCATCTTTTGGAGATCCGAAGACAAAAAACAGCGCCTGGAATCGATACTGAGCCCCGCTTTGATCGGATACCTGATCCTGTGCCTGATCGCGCTGCGCGTTTCCAATGCACTATTCTGCCAGTGGGATGAATTTTCTCACTGGGGAACCGTCGTGAAGGATATGTTTTTTTCCAAACAGCCTGCCTTTCATCCGGGGGCTGTCAGCAGCTATCAAACCTACCCTCCCGCTGCGGCACTTTGGGAGCTTTATTTCGCTTCATATTTTGAGGAATGGAAGGATTGGCCGGTCATTGTTGCCTGCAGCCTGCTGATGATCCAATGGATGATGCCGCTCTTCGGCTGCCTGAAATTCCGGAAAGAGAAACTATCCGCCGTCAAAACCCTCCTGCTCATCCCCGTTTTTGTGATCATCGTTTATCTCGTTCCCTATCTGTATTATTCTCCCTTTGAAGGCATCGCCTGGCGCTGTATTTACATGGACAGGCCCCTCGCGCTGGGTTTTGCCTGGATGCTGTTCATGCATTTCGGAACAGTTCCGGAGAAGAAAGATACTTTTTATTATGTCACCTTTGCCGCAGGAGCGGCCTTTCAATGTCTGCTCAAGGGCACCGGGATCTTCTTTGTGCTGCTGGTATTGCTGATGATCCTGCCGGATGTGCTCCTGAGGGGCGGAACAGAGAAAAGAAGCATCCTGATCCGCTATGGAACCGCCTCTGTTTTCCCGGTTCTGACAATCCTGGGCTGGTATGCGGGGCTGCGAATCATGAATGTCAGCCGGGTGTGGGATCTGAGCGCGGTCACGCCCGGCACGCTTCTGCGGCTCATCAGCGGACAGGAAGACCCCCGGCGCTATGAAGTCATCAAAAAGTTTGCAGATTTTCTGAAGCACATCACCTTCCGCTTCTATCACGGCAGTATTCTCCTGACGCTCCCTGCCTATCCGCTGATCTGGGCATTGGGACCGGCCCTGGTTTCAGCACTGAACGGGAGAAGGGATGCAAAAATTGACAGAAGGAACCTGCTGCTCGCCCTGATGGCATTTTTAGAGTTAATTCTATACGTAACCGGTGTACTGGTGTCCGAGCTTTACGTGCTGAGTCCGGAAGAGGCACAGCAGCTCTCCAGCGCGCAGCGCTACTCCGCTGATTTTGTTCTGGGGATGTCCTGCTTTCTGCTGTTTTACGTCATCGCCTTCCTGTTTTCCGAAAGAGAGCAGCGGAAGCGGAATTTTCTCTATTTTCTGCTGGTGCTGGTGTTCCTGTTCAATTCGGTCTCCGTGGAGAAGGCATGGAAGGACCTGCGCGATCCCGCAAGGGAAGCTGCCGATTCCTACCGCTTCACAAACTTCAGCCGCTATGCTCAGCTCGAAGAAGCGCTCGGGGAGGCCCTCGGTCCTGATGACAACTGCTACATTCTTTCCATGGATGACCCTTTTGGGCATTTCGTGCTGCGGAAACAGCTGATACCGGTCCGCAGCAACCGGGAAAGCATCGGCCTGGACACGGAAAACCAATGCGAGGCTTTTGTGAAGGAGCTCCTGTTTGAGCATTATGAGCATGTGTTTGTCAACAAGGTCAGCGAGGAGTTCCGGGACGAATGCGGGGGGCTGTTTGAGAACTGGGAGATCCCGGATTTGTCGCTTTTCCGGGTGGATTATCGGGAGGGGTTTGAGCTGAAATTGGAACGCTCGTTTGCAGCGGCGAGGTGAGCAAAGCTCCTGCACCGAAGCACTTGGGGACGGTTTTCTTGCTGCCGCGAAACCTGTACAAGAGAACCGTCCCCATGTGCGTCTAATTGCAAAGGAAATAGCGCACGCAGGGACGGTTCTTCAGTGCCGGCTTCGCGGCAGCAGAAAAACCGTCCCAATATGCTTCATGCCGAAGATATTGCTTTCTACTTTCCGGAGATGGTCACACCGTCGAAAGCAATGTAGGGGATGACGCTGGCGCCGTCCTTCAGTACATCGCTGCTGATGGCGCGGATGTTATTCAGCATATCCGGGACGCAGCCGCTGATCATGGTCTCCGTCGATGCATGGCTGATCTTCCCGTTTTCGATCAGGAAGCTGTTCTTAGCTACACCGGAATATTCGCCGCTTGGAGCCGGTTCTCCGCCGGAGAAACGCATCACCAGCACGCCCTTTTCGATCCCGGCAATGATCTGCTCCAGAGATTGTTCGCCTGCCGGAATAAAGAGTCTCCCGCTGCTGCAGCCGGCCCGCTGAAAACCGGTCTTGTTTGCACCGTACTGACTCAGGTCAAAGCTGAGCAGTTTTCCCTCGCGGATCAGGTCAAAATCCTCGGCAGGGTAGCCCTCTCCGGTGACACGGGAACCGATAACGATATCTTCCCCGCGGGCCCGGAGCGTGACGGTCAGACGTTCATCGGCGACCTGCTGACCCAGCTTGTCCTTCCAGATGGAGGTACCTTCGATCAGGCTGCTGTCGGAGACAAAGTTCCCGAAGACAGTGCCCAGCACGATTTCAGAGAGAGCTGCAGGAGCCAGCAGTACGGTCCCGGTGAATTTACCCTCCAGCGGGAGCGGGTCCAGCTGCTTTTCGATCTCAGAAAGTTCCCGGTCGATCAGGGCACACTCGATCACAGGTTTGTCCAGTGAAGCAAGTGTCACATCACTTCCATAGAAGGATGTACTTTTCTCCCCCTCGTGGCCGGAGTACATCAGCGAAAAACTGTAGGCACCGGCGGTCGGCTTGTAACAAACGCCGTAAGAATTCAGGTAAACATTGCGGCTGCTGTCGTGGGATGTGATCATCTGTTCCACCAGGATCTTTGGATGACGTTCTTTGACATTTTCCAGCAGTTCCTTCGAACGCATGAATAATTTTTCCGTATCGCATTCCGGTGAACCCTCGGTATAAGCCAGATCTGTGGCTTCGTCGCAGAATTGCCAGGCGGGATCCGGTTCGGCGCTTTCACTAACCGCGATGCATTCAGACACCGCATTGCGGACAGCCTCTTCATCAAAGCGATTGACATGAACAGAACCCTTGCGCTGTCCCTTGAGCACGGTGACAGCCACGTCCCGGTCAAACAAGGTGCGCATCAGAGAAAATCGGTCACCGTCCACATTGAATTCCCGTTTTTCACTTTCGCGGACCACGCAGTGAGCGTAATCTGCGCCTTGTGCTTTGGCTTCCGCCAATATTAATTCAGCAATTTTCTGTAAGCGTTCCATCTCAGCGTCCTCCGATCATCACTTTGCAGCGCAGTGCCGGTCCGCCCATGCCGACGGGCATCGGCTGTTTCTTTCCGCAGAAGCCGGAACTGGACCAGATCACCTGATCCCCGACCATATCCACTGTCTTGAGCATCTCAAAGGCCACGCCGGAGATGGTGGTATCAAGCAATGCACGGCCGAGTTTGCCGTTTTTGATCTCATAGCCCATGGTGACACCGAACATAAATTCACCGGTGGTGTCGGCCTGTCCGTTGCCGGAATCGATGAGGTAGTAGCCGTCATCGATCGAGGCGATCATATCTTCCAATTTATCCGTTCCCGGATGGACCGAGGTGTTGCGCATGCGGATCAGCGGCTCATCGGAGAACAGCCAGGCACGGGCATTGCCGCGGGGCTCCATGCCGAAATGCTGTGCACTCTCGCGGTTGTTCATGTAGCCGGTCAGAATGCCGTCTTTGATGAGCGTCACATCCTGCGCTTTGGTGCCCTCATCGTCCACAAAAACCGGCAGCGGACAGCGTTCACCAAAAGCAGTATTGGCAAAATCGGTCAGTGTCACCTTTTCCGAGGCCACCTGCTTGTTCAAGCAGTGTCCCGCGACACTGCCGCCCAGCACCAGGTCCGCTTCCACCGTATGACCGACTGCCTCATGAGAGAGCATCCCGGTCATCATGCCGCCGAGAATGACGGTCTTCAGTCCCGCGTCGGCATAGATGCCTTCGCGTTTCTTCATCAGGTGTTCATACAGCCTGTCGATTTCCGGATACCAAAGGGAAGGATCGGTAAAATTGCGGTCAAAGGTACCCTCACCGCCGAAAGCTTTGAAGAGCTCCACCGGCTGTCCGTCGGGCGTCTGGGCCGTCAGGAACACATAGCAGTAGGAGCGGGGCAGGATGGTGTGAGCGTCCATGCCGTCGGAGGTGACGAGCAGTTTTTCCATGGAGTCTTCCGTGGCGACCACCACCCGGCTGATGAGCTCCGGGCAATGGGCTTCCACATAGGCATCCAGGGCTTTGGAAAAATCAATATAAAGCTTCTGGGCCGGGTCGTTGATCCCGCCCTGAACACGGAAGCTTTCCCGGGGAAGTGCGGACAGGGCCGGCTTGCCGGCTCTTGCGTGGGCGTCCATAAAAGCGGCATTTTCCGAGGCGGCATGCAGCACCTTGGCTGCCGCTTCCGGTGTATAGTCAGCCATTGAGGAAAATCCATAGACCCCGTTTTTGCAGACACGGGCGGAGATGCCCGAGATGTCGGAGCGGGCATTGCCCACCACACTGCCGGAGAGGAGCGTCACCCGGCGGCTGCGGTTGAGCTGTCCGCGCAGTTCGGTATGTGTGCCGGAGGCGAATTCGCCCTTCCGGACCGATAAAATGTCATTCAGCATAGATACTCCTGTTATTCTTCATTACTTACAACGATGTTGGCGATCAGCGATTCCCCGAAGAAGCGGTTGTCGGCACCGAAGAGCTTCCATTCCGAGCGGTATTCACCGGGTTCGGCAGGTGCGGTCAGCTCCACGGAGATCTTGCCCTTGGACCCGACAGGGATATGGGGGATCGAGACAAAATCCGGTGCGCCCATCTGATTGCCGGAGATGAAGAAGAGATGGTAGCGCTCGTCCCAGCTGCAGTCGCTGTAGTTGATGACTTCCCATTCCTTGGTGAACTTCTCTCCGGGAGCCAGGACGGTCCCGTCGTTATAATTTACGTCACCGAGATAACTCATCACATTGGTACAGGAAGCAGCCCTGGTCGGGACCGGGACAGTAGCCACGGACCGGGTCGGCTGCCAGATCTCCGGGGTCGGTTCCGGGGTTGGTTCGGATTGTTTGCCGCATCCGGTAAGCAGTGCGGCGATCAATAACACAATCAGTAAAAAGTATATCTTTTTCATAGACGTTAGATTATAGACTTTAGACGTTGGGGTACAGGTATTAGGTATTAGGTATTAGGTATTAGGTTTTAGGTTTGAGATTTTCGCCGCCGTCAATAAGTCTTACTCCTTGTTTCTTATTTCTTTATTATACCTTCATTGTAACTATTCAGTACCTGACCAGGGACTGTACCCGGCGGCTCAGAATTGAGTCATAGGGGACTGTCCCTTCTGAACAGTTACCCTTCATTTATTAAAATTGCGAATGCGGTCGGCGCTGACCCTGCCGCAGCCAAGAAAGATCCCGTTTTCATCGAGCACCATGACGATCGAGCCTTTGGAAAGCCCGTTCAGGTCCGGGCGGATATCGGCACCGCTGAGCCACTGCTGCTTCATTTCCGCATCCGCGGTGATGCGGTTCCCTGCCGTGCGGCTGAAGAAGCGGCAGACCCAGTCATTGTCCGGGATCAACCCGCCCGTGCTTTGCGACGCGATGCGCATTCCCACGGATTTGCAGGGCAGGGAGGAGAAAGTTTCCAAAAAACGCTCCGGGAGCATCCAGAATTCATCTCCGCGTTTCCGGATCAGCGTACCGGTCTCGCGGCAAAGTCCGTCAAGGGAAAGCCCCAGGCTGTCACTCAGCCGCAGGGCCAGATCACCCACCTCAGCCGGTTTTACCGGGGAGAAGCTGCTCTTGTCCCAGGGGCGGTAAGGCGGGGTGTTTTCTCTGTCGGCCGCAGCAGGCTCGAAAGAATCGGTTTTCTGCAGCAGGCAGGCAAAAAAACCTGCCGTCTCATAACGATGCGGCCAGAGCCGGACGGATCCTTTCACGGAAGGGTCAAATTCCTGACCGTAAGCCGAGGTAACACCCGGTGCCGGCCACGGAATGCGTTCCGCCGCATCGCAAACCCTGACTTTGCCGGGAAAGCTGCGCAGGATGGCGTCCACAACCGCTTCATCCTCGTCCGGGGAAAGGGTGCAGGTGGAATAAACGATCTGCCCGCCGGGACGAAGGGCCTTGAGCGCGGACTGCAGCAGGGCCGTCTGCCGCTGGGCAAGGGCCTTTTCCTCCCGCTCCGTGATGGGACGCATGGGATGGGAATCCAGTGAAACCAGGCTCTGCATGCTGCAGGGGGCGTCCAGCAAAATCAGGTCAAAGGTGTTCGGAAACCAGTCCCCGTAGCTTTCGCCGGGGAATTGGGTGATGGCATGGCTGATGCTGCCCCAGTTCTTCAGTACCGTCTTGAGTGCCGGAATGCGGGAAGCGCTGGAATCGTTGGCGAGCACCAGTCCCCTGTCCAGGCTGCGTCCGATCAGGTGGGTGGTCTTCCCGCCGGGTGATGCCGCCAGGTCCAGGATCAGCGGTTTGTCTTTCAGCCAGTCTTCGTCATAAAGCATCACCGGCATCATGGATGCACTGTCCTGAATATAGTAATGCCCCATGCGGTGTTCCACGGTCATGCTGGGGAGCGTCTGTGCAGAGCGGACGCGCACTCCCTCCGGGCAGAAGGCGATGGGTTCCAGCTCCCAGCCATAGCGCTGTGCCATGACAGAGAGCGCTTCCGGATTTGTTTTCAGCGGGTTGAGGCGGAAAGCCTGCAGCAGCGGTTTGTGAAGGCTTTCCTCCAGCGCGGGCAATTCCTCTGCCGGAACCAGCGGACGGTATTTCTCCCACGCCGCCTCGAAGGCATCCTGCCGGGGCGTTTCTGAGATCATTTTGTTGGTTTTCTTTTTCTTTGCCATAGGTCGTTCTCGCAGTTAATGTGCCCCTTATTTGGTAATGATAAAGATCATCTCGCCGCCGATTTCGGTCTCCTCCAGGTTCCAGCCGAGTCCGTCAATGTTCTTTTCGACCAGAGAGCGCTGGCGGTCCCGCATCTGATGCTGTCCGGTGAGGTTTTCCGCAGGCAGCGTCACAACGATCGTCTTGACCGGCAGGGAGATCCAGAAATTCCGATTGCAGCCCTTTTTGCGGGATTCGAAGCGGTGTGCTTCCTTAAAGAAAAATGCGGTATCTGCAGCGTCTTTCGGAGGGTCCAGAAGGATATCCCTTGTCTCAGCTAACGGCTCAAGTCCATAAACCTTAAAGAAACTATTTATTAAATTCACCCGCGGAGAATGCAGATCATAAGCGTGATAAGCAGTCGTTTTCGGCAGGCCCATCCAGGGATAGGCAAAGGGATTGAAGGCACAAGCGACATCCAGAATGCTGTGGGGAATGCCGATGCACTCAAAGATCGTCCGGTAGAACGCTTCCATATAGGGGATGCGCTCTTTGGAGGATGTGTGGACGGTGAGCATGTGCAGGCACCAGTCCTTCAACGCATCCTCACCGGATTCCGCAGCGATCTGCAGATTTTTTTCCTCCTGAGGATAATCCGGATCACCGAGATAGGGCGCGATGATTTGATGGAGTTTCTCCCGCATGGATTTTTCCGCCTCTTTCGGGTTCTTCCCGGCCGCGATCTCCTGCTGGATCAGGTCTTCAACGGTCTCCGCGGGAAGGTCCATCGACGCATATTTGCGTGAACCGAGCACCCGTTCGATCATCTGCTTTATATCATTATCCGTCAGGACTTTCATTTATAATCTTATCTCTATTCATCTAATGTCTTACGTCTTTTATCACTATTCACTATTCATTATCGAAGACACGTGATTTCATGATAAAGACCAGCTCCGTTGGGAATTTCACCTTGCGGATATCCCAGGCTTCCTGATCCACGATGTTCATGAAGTGAACCTCATAGTTGCGCGGCATGCCTTTCTCCTTCCCACTCAGGGAGGCACCCGGAAAGCTGACCGCAGCATAACGGGCCGAATAGGCGACCTGTTCCAGAATGTGACGCCCGCCGAATTTGTCGATCTGTTCCAGGCAGGGGATCACCTTGAAGAGGAAAGCCAGGTCGTAAGGTCCTCCGGGCATGCCGTACAGCAGGTTCGTCTGAGAGGCCTGTCCGTCGATGCCGCGCTTCTCAAAAAAGCAGTTGATCAGGTCGGACATGTCGCTGAAAAGGTCAAAGGCTTCATAGCGGAAGCCCGGTTCCAGCGGCATCCAGGGAATCGAGAAGGGATTCAGCCCGCAGGCCAGGTCACAGATGGTGCGGGGCTGCGGGATATCACGGAAGATCTCTGCGTAAAGTTCGTCCAGGATGGAAGCCCGTTCCCGGGTGGAGGCATGCGTGTGCATGATCTCCTGACAGATCGGTTTCAGATCTTCCGCGGGCATCTCCGGCGTTACATCGGCTAACTTTTCTTTCAGGCTGCTGTAATCCAGGTTGTCGTTGCGATAGGCGCCGGAAACCTGATAGAGCTTGGACTTAACATTTTTGACGATCTCTTTGCGGTTTTTGGAATTGCGCAGTTCCCGGCTCAGCACCTGCTGGATCAGACTCGGATCCATGTGTTTGGCCTTTTTCGTCTCCGCGATCTCTTCAGCTAATTTTTTTGGGTCAATTTCTTCTGCCATTTGTTTCTTTGATGTGTTATTCGTATATCAATGAATCTTCATATGAATAGCTGTTTTCATAAACATATTCAGGCGCTATATCTATTTCGCCATTATCCCAGGTAATTACACCGTGGAAAACTGTCGGGTTCATAAACACTTCATCATTTTTTAATGGTTCAAATGCAGATCCCGACAATAAAGTGGTATCAAACAGCCGTTTTTCGCCGGTAGAGAAGGTGACTAACAGCATACCACCGCGAAGGGGTTTTGCTTCCTTTACAGTTATATTATCCTGTAACTCTCCTGCATAACAGATTCCATCTATTATATACATCTTTAACCTCATTTCATCGGAGAAATTTTATCGAAATGCTCTCCTCTGACAGCTAAATTCCATGCTTTATACGCTTCTTCTTCATGAAATGCAAGCCAACCGGTGATGATCTTTAGCTGTTTGCGTGGAAGGGAACCAGCCAATAATTCACCGTCAATGGCAATAACAGCTTCAAAATCTCCATAATAAACATGTACATGTGGCTTATTATGCTGTTTCACATCATAAAACAGCATATAGATAACCATTCCTCCAAAGCGACTTAATTCAGGCATTTGTTTTTCCGTATTTTCTTTCTCTCAAGATCTCACAAAGACGTGTCAGAACCCTCACGTTGTGGATCGTCGCCAGACGCGGGAAGAGACTGTCCCCCATCTTGAAGAGGTGCCGCAGATAGCCGATGGAATAACGCCGGCAGACCGGGCAGTCACAATCCGCCATCACCGGACGGTCGGAGCGGATGTGTTTCTCGTCATTGATATAGATATACTTCAGCCATTTTCCGCTGAAATCAGCGGTTTTCGGGTCAAAGGAATAGAGCCGTCCATGACGGGCGTCACGGGTCGGCATGGCACAATCGAAGATCTCATAACCCAGGTCAAAACAGCGGGCGACATTTTCCGGATGCCCGATGCCCAGTGCATGGATCGGAAATTCCCGCGGGATCAAAGAACGGGTATATTCCAGAATGTCATAGAGCAGGTTCCCGTCCGCATCCAGCGGCCAGCCGCCGAATCCGTAACCGTCAAAACCGATCTCCAGCAGCTCCTCCGCGCAGCGCCTGCGCAGCTCAAAGGAGCCTCCTCCCTGGATGACCGCGAAAAGCTTGGGCCCGATGCCGGGATATTTCTTTTGTTTGACGATGCGGTCAAATTCTTTCCGGCAGCGCTTCGCCCAGCTGACGGTCCGTTCGACGGATTTCAGCTGTTCTTCCGGACTGTCATCCACATGCGTACACTGGTCAAGGCAGATCACCACATCCGTCCCGAAGGAAAGCTGCAGCTGGACAGTCTTCTCCGGTGTGAACTGGACTTTGCGCTTGCTGCCTTCCGGGTAGAAGATGAAGCCGTCTTCGTTCATCTTCCCGAAGGATTCGTTTTCCCGGATCAGGGAGAATGCCTGAAAGCCGCCGGAATCGGTGATGATAGGATGCTCCCAGCCGCTCATGCGGTGCATGCCGCCCAGAGACTGTACCACCAGGCTGCCGGGTTTCTGCATCAGGTGGAAGGTGTTCATCACCAGGCCTTTCACCCCGGCGCTTTCCAGGTCCAATGCATCGACAGCCCGAACCATGCCATAGGTGGCATCCGGCAGGTAGACCGGATAGAGCAGTTTTCCATGGGCAGTTTTCAGCCCGGGGATCAGATCCGTTTCGCTCATGGGATCGCGATGGTCATACCGACCGGCAGCGGCTCCCCGAGAACCAGCTGGTTCTTCACAGCAATATCCTCCGGACGAACGTCACCATAGGAGCAGGCAATGCTGAAGAGCGTGTCACCGCTTTGGATGATATACTCAGCCGGATGCAGCACAAGGATCCTGCGTCCGTACCCATCGATCATGCTCCAGCGGGTTGGCGTGCGGGGAAGGATCACGGTTGACCCAACACCCACCTCTTCCGGTGTTTCGATCCCGTTCTGAGAAAGCAGCTGCGGGACACTGATGTCAAAGCGGCGTCCCAGGCAGACCAGATCCTCGCCTTCCTGGAGTGTGTAGGTCGTCTGCCCGTTGGAAGTACCGTACATGGTCACGTTCGGATCATAGGGCTTTGTGGGCGTCGGCAGCGGTGTCTCGGTGGGAGGGACCGGTGTGGCAGTCGGCGGTTCCGGTTCAAACGGGATCTCATCCACCGCTGCAGGTCCTGAAGGTTCAACCTCAGCGAAGAAACTGTCTTCATCAAAGCTGGGCACCTGAGCAGGTGCCTGAGGCTGGAGAAGCAGCATTTCTTCCGTCGGCTCCGGCAGGATATCTCCATTCAGAGCCGCCTGAATCTGGCTCTCCCGTTCCGGAGAAACGGTCTGCTTTGACAGCGGCGGGAAGGGTTCATATTTATCTTTTCCACCGCATCCGCACAACAGCAGCAGAAGAAAAATGCTTATCATTCCAAATTTCTTACGCATGGTAACGCTCTCCTTACTTTTTCACATCTGTACAAAGCGTTTCAGCCGCACAGGACCTTCCTGATAGAATCAGCGAATCGATCCAGCCTTTCATCGATCCCGGGCAGAGCAAGCGCTTCACCGGGATCATTTGCCGTTTCAAGCATGGCAAACCGCGCCGGCAGGTAAAAAGACTTGTTCATATTGAGGGCGGAAATCAGCTGACGCGCGACGATATCTCCGCCGGAGTATCCCGAAACGATAATGGAAAACAGTGCTTTATCATAAAACCGTTTCTGTCGGAAGAGCCCGGTCAAACGATTGATGAAGGCACTGATATTGGCAGAAATCGCATCATTATAATTCGGGCAGAGCAGCATCAGCCCGTTACATTCCATCACCGCCGGCCAGACTTCTTCCTGCATCACCCCGCCGTAAAAACAGCGGCCCTTTTCACCAAAGTGAAGGCACATGGTGTAAGGACAGCCGGAACAATCTGAGATCGTACCGCTGCGCAGGCAGAGCTCCCGAATTTCCATGGCATCGGAGAGCCTTTCCGCAAGTTTATCCCACAGCTGAAGGGTGTTGGAAGTCCGGTGATTGGAGGCATGCAGCACCAGCAGCTTCGGCCGTTCCTTTGGTTCCTGCTTCAGCGTAAGCAGACGTACCACCAGATCGCGGACCGCCTGCATATATGCGCCCTTGCAATCAACGCGCATCAGCTTCGCCTGAATGCGGTAATTGGCGAGCGAACCGGTTCCTTCCGCCAGCGGACGTCCAATCAATGCACTGCCTGCATTATTTACCGCAAAGGCCAGCTCGGCTGCGGTGGATTTGGTGAATAATTCACTGTCTCCATCGACGATGAGAGCTGAGGTGCAGCCCTCCAGCAATCCGGGGTCTGAGCGCAGCCGGAAGAGAAGCCGGGAATATTCCGTATTGATGCCGTACTTTCCCAGCGGAACAGCAAACAATAACCGTTTTCCCTGCAGTCCTTCCAAAGCAGACATATCATGGATAGTCTGGTATTTCACATCAAACAGCTGACCGGAAAGGACTCTGTCCAGTCGTTTCCGGTCTGCGGGATCATCCGGTTGAGGGTAGATAACAGTTATTGACATTTTACCTCTTCACTCATATTATCTCATAAATTTTGGAAGCACTGATTCATTCGATTTTCGCGGGACAATGCGGACATTTCCCGAGGTCCCGGAAGTCAGTGTTCTCTTTGGTTAAATTATATCCCGAAGCGCGGCAGCTGCAGCATTCAGATGCAAAAACAGCTTATCCGGGATATGCGGCAAAAGCTCCGTTTCAATGCCTGCGGGGGTGTAACGATTTTTACAGCCCATGTAGACACCATCCAGGAACACCGAACCGCAGTGCCACTCACCGCGCAGGGTTAGCAGGATGGAAAGAGCCCCGGAAGAAAGGGCCGGTGCCGCATAAGGCTTGAATCCCAGCTCCCGCATTTTGAGATTGGCAGTCTTCGTCAGTTCGGTCAGTTCCCGGGAAAGATTATCGTCATAATCTAAAATAGAATTAGCAGCCCAAAGGCCCTCGCCATGAGGGCCGAAGGTCCGTCCGTCTTTCAGGAAGGATGAAAAACGCCCGTCCCGTTTGGCATAATAAGCCGCACGGGCATTCATCACACCAAGGCCGTATCCCTGCACCTGTTCCGGAAGAAGGCCCTGTCCATCCCATTCACCGTTTTCGTTAAGGTTACTCTCAAGATAAGCCGTTTTTGCCAGTGGATCCACCGGGTCCGAAACTGCAGCCCACAGCCCGCTGAATCCCTGTTTCCGGGCTTCCCGGGCATATTGGCGGACCAGCGCCGCGTTGGTTTCGAATTGCGCCATGCGGACATCCTTCACCTGTGAACCGACCGGCGGGATGCCCTTTGAGGCAGCAAAAACAAACACATCACAGTCAAAAAGCTGCTCTTGACGGACGACTGAGACCTCGGGAAATGCATCATAATCCCAGGGAAGGGAGACCTGCCCCATCTCGAATTCCCAGCGGGCAGTGAGCTTTTCGGAGATGTCGCAGATGCCGATGTGCGAGATCACATCCCCTCCCAGCAGCTTGAGCCCCATCAGCAAGGTCGAGCCCACGTCGCCAATAGCGAGAATGTTGACACGTTTCATCCCTCTTTGTGCGGGTTCCAACATCCGTTCCCAATTGGGACGGGCGGCATTCACCACGCTCAGCTGCCCGGCTGCCAGTGCAGCCGCAAGGGTCTCATCCGGCTGAAAATCCGGCAGACGGGAGGCATCCAGCACATTCAGGCTGTCCGGCTGCAGCAGCTGCCCCGGATGGTTTGCCCTGAAGATGCCCCGTCCCAAAACCGGATCGCCACCCGCAAGGAAAAACACCGCTTCACCCTGCCGGGGTGAAACTTCCTGCAATCCGGGTCGTTCCTTCAAACTCGCGAGCAGCCGCCCGTTCCATTCATAATAATGGAACCTGCTCAGATCATCCTGAAATCTTCTGCCTGTCATCGCACGCTCCGCATCAGCTGTTCCAGATCATTTTCGAGGTAAACCGAAGCCGCCAGGTTCGGGTCGTAATAAAGACAGGACCCCTTGTCCGGGCACAGCGGCAAAATCACCGCTTCGCTGAGCCGGCTGAGCGTCAGGTTGCGGGAAAAATGTTCCCGATAGACCTGCTCCAGCATCAGCATCACCTCATGCGCAGATTCCAGGCAGCAGCGGGAAACCTCAAAAACGGCTTCCCGTGAGCAGTCCGGACCGAATTCCGGTTCAGCATAGGGCAGGATCAGGTTGATACCCGGCAGCAGACCGGGCACCGGTTCGTGATCCCGTAAAACGGTATCGCCCCCGATAAAGGGATAAAGCGTGGATTCGATCAGATACTGGCGCAGGGTCGGCAGGTAATAGGCCCCATCCACCGGCAGATTGCGTTCTTTCATCAGGTCTTTCCCGTGACCGGAAAGGACACCCACCAGCACCAGACGGACATCGATTTTTTCCTGCTTGAACAGCGGGTCCAGTGTCCGGATGCGGTGGCCGGGGTGCATGATGTCATCCACCAGGATCACAGGCCGGTCAAAGGATTTGATGGTGCGAATCTGGTGCGGGATCGGCGGATAGTAAGGGAAGGCCTCAATGGTCCGTCTGCGCAGGTCCGGCGTATAAACCTTGTCGGTATGGATGGTCTTGGTCACGGTATTGGGTAAAATTTTCCCGCGCAGCATCTTACCGAAAGGTACACACATGCACTCACCCAGCACCCGGGGTGTGAGCGGTACGCTCGGCACATGGTTGAAGGCGGTGATGCGCTCCAGCAGGCGCTGATGGATCACATCCGAGGAGAGTGTGAGCACCAGTGAACCGGGATACAGGCCGGTCAGAGCATGCTGCAGGCGGGCATGTCCGCGGGCGATCACGCCGCGGATGCGGCTGTCGCCGGCAAGCGGTTCCTGAATGGTGGTTTCCATGTTCCGGATCAGCACCAACGGGGTGTGCATATCCACTTCCAGGAAGGGAGCTGTCCCTTCATAGCGCCGGAATCCCTGCCGCAGCAGGATATCTTCCAGTTCATCGCTGATACCGCTGCGGGGATGGCATACGGCATAGACACATTCATCCGCAAGGGATTTCGCGATCACCTCGCTGAGCAGCAGCTGGGCATCATCGCCATGTGCGGAGATATCGGTGAGGAAGAGGATCTTCCCTGATGCCCTCAGACGGATGCGATCGGCAAAGGCCGCATCCCGCACCGCACCGAAGAGCTCCGAGGTACCGAGATAACGCCAGGATAAGGCACCGACACAGGCGGCATTGCGCCGCATCAGCAGCATGGAATCCCCCGCATGTTTCGCGTCGGCCACCAGTTTGCCGATCTCACCGGGAAGTCCGGCTGTCGGCGCGTAGGGCGGTATGATCCAGTCAAAAGAAATCTCCGAGACTGTCAGCAGCGGTTTGTCCTGACGGTCCCGCAGGTAAAGCCCGTTCTGATAAATAAAATCCTGAATAGACGGATCGATATAATGTGAGATATCCCGGTTCTGATCCACATTTTCACGGATGCGGCTGGAGCTGATGTCCTCCAGTTCCGGAGGGAGCCGCAGCTCGATCACATCACCGGTCATGAGCCGGGTGGCATCCTCCGGGAGGGCGTGTTGGTCCGGCCGCAGGAAGATGATGTGATTCATCGAATGGATGGAGCGGGGTGAGGGAGCTTTCCTGTATGCCGAAGCGTTGGCGATCACATCCGCACCGGCAACGATGTAAAGCTCCATTCCCTCAAAAAGATCGCTCAGTCGTTTCAGGTCCTGCGGGTTGGCGATATTGACCGGAATCTCATCCGGGAACAAGTGTACATGGAAATATCCGGCGACAGACATGTTGATGATCTGCCGGCGGATGAGGTGCGGCTGGGGCTTCTTGGACCAGGAAAACTCATCGACGGCCAGATAGACTTCAAAACCCATCTTGCGGATCGCCCTCACGATCCCACGGTGAGAGAGCGTGAAGGGATCGAAGGTCCCCGGGAAAAACGCGACTTTCTTCAGCTGTTCAAAGGTGAAGGGACCCTGATCAATGCGGTACTGCGCCAGAAAACGTTCGATGTGAGCCAGGGCTGAGGCCCGGTAGAAAAAGGTCAGGCTGTCCTGATCCGGTGATTTCTCCAGCAGAAACAGCAGCTTGCGGCAGCAGATGGTGAAAAGTTCCGCCCGTTCGCTGAGGGTCAGCACTTCTCCGTCAAACAGCTGCCCGATGACCAGCAGCGCTTCCTGACGGACCGCCTCGCGGTAATGAGCCAGCCCCTGGAACAGCATACCGAGCAGCTTGTGGCGCCGTTTGGTGTACTGCTCTTCGGACTCGGGAAAACGTCCGCGGTACGTTCCGTAGTACTGCAGCAGCACGCCGATGGTACGCAGTGCGCCATGGATGGAGCTGTCATCGGAAGAGCCGAACAGGGTGCTGAGCCAGAGGACCTGTTCATTCAGCTCACTCGGATGCAGCATCAGTGTCGCCCGTCCCAGATAATCGGGAATATATTTGGAAATGCCGGCCTGTCCCAGTTCAATGCCTTTACCCAGTTCCACCACCACTTCATTGCGCTGTTCACGGCGCAGCAGCGGCAGGACAGAAAGCAGGGCATCTCCGGCAGCATGGCGGACCACCACCCGCTCGGAGACTTTGATGAGATTAGAAAAATGCGTGCAGATGTGCAGCATGTTTTCCAGATGACCCTGCCGGGTCTGGTCTTTGAGCATCTCGATACCCACGATCTTGCTGACCCAGGGCGTGGCGGTCTTGAGGTTATCCAGGAAAATGTCATCCGCCACTTCCTGGCGGTAGAAATTGCTGATATCTTCCGCACTGCGGTCACCTGCCCTCAGCAGAATGCTGGATTTCAGATAGCGAAGGGGCAAACTGTCATCCTTTGTGCAGTTCGCAGCCTTCGTGATACGGAGCATCTGTGCAGAGGCCTGTGGCAGCGGTTTCTGCGCTTCCCGCAGGAACAGGAGAGCCGCGGTCTGCAGCCGTGTGTCCCCATGTTCCGCAAACCAGGCGGCGAAGTCAATAAGCCTGCCGCGCATCTCCTCTCCGTAATATTGCGGGGAAAGGCTGCGGATGGCATCCAGCAGAGTAAAGGCAGTGTCATCGTCCAGGGTTTCCGGATCGGTATAATAGCCAAACAGCAGACAAACAAAGCGGGAACGTGACTCAGGCCGGCAATTCCGCAGAACGGCATCGATCACGATGTGCAAGGTGAAACCGATCTGAGAGCGCTGCTGCGCGGTGGTCTTGTGGTCCGGGCGGATGATTTTTTCCAGATATTCTTCCCAGAGTTTGTAAGGGACTTCTTCCGCCGGGTCTGACGGGGCATCCTCCGGCAGGCTCTTGCGGTAAACCAGATGGTAGCGGGCGATGATCTTCCCGATAAGCTGGGCAGCCTGACGACGGATGTCGCCTTCACGGTGACTCAGCAGTTCGTAGAGGAAGGAAAGAGCCTGGTTCTTCTGCCGGGCGGAAAGATAAGTGCAGTATTCATCGATGATGTTCAGGTAGACCCGCAGCTGGCTCCAGTCCCGGGAGGCCCGGGCAGCTTC
Organism: uncultured Leptolinea sp.; assembly: GCA_964457635.1. Lineage (GTDB taxonomy): Bacteria > Chloroflexota > Anaerolineae > Anaerolineales > Anaerolineaceae > Flexilinea. The sequence continues at coordinate 13,789 of CAYWGX010000004.1, read as the reverse complement.
GATGATGTTGCCGAATTTGCGCTCACTGGAGAGCTGATACATCAGCTGCAGGTGATGTTCCATGGAAAGATTGGTGAGCCTCACCACAGCCTCATCCGGAGGCAGCAGGACGGAATCGGTCTGTTCCGGTACCGGCTGCGGTTGTCCGCTCAGGGTGACGTCGGCACCAAGGGAAAGCAGATAGCCTTCAAAATCCTGCAGGCGGCGGTAAACCAGCTCGTAGCGATGGCGCTTGACCCTGTCGACATTTTCAAGTTTATGTAATATTACATCAAAAGCATCATGCAGAGAAAAAATTTCAGTATGCTCCTGTCCGTTATCAAAACGGGACTTACAGCGCATATCCGCATAAATCAGGCAAAGGGATTCGGCACTCAGCGCATCCAGCTCCAGATCCCAGGTGGAGTGGTTGGCAGCGATGTGACTGATCTCCGGCAGTCCGCGGTTTTCCAGCCAGTAACCGGTGTAGTAGTAGTGCAGGTGCGGGACATTCTCTCCCGGACGACAGCCGTATTTCCCGATATCATGGGTGACCGCAGCCGCAGAAACCAGGGAAAGGTCGATCTTTTCTCCCCGTGCGTCAATGGCCCCCGCCATGGTCATGGCAATGTGATGGACTCCCGCGATGTGGCTGAGGGTGCAGAAGGGGGTGACCTCGCTCCCAATCCGCATCAGTTCATAAACGAATTCTTCGCGGAAGGCGCTCAGAAAACGTGCATATTCATCCGCAAGGTCGCAGGAGGCATATTCCTCCGGAGTCAGAAAGCGGAAATCATACGCCGGATCGAAGGGGAGAAGACTGCGTTCACAGTCCAGAACCACCTGCAGGATGGTCAGGAACAAAAGTGTCTCTCGTTCCCGTTCCTGCCGTCCTTCGGGAGGCTCGATCTGCGGGAAATTGCGTGAACGCAGTACTTCATAGGCAAATTCACACCAGCCTTTATCCGGAGCAATTCCCAGCATGGGAGCACAGGCATTGGCAAGCTCCGTACAGGATATCCTGGATTTGAACGTCAGCAGGGACTCGATCCGCTGGATGACTTCGGCAGCCATTGCCGAAGCCTCTTTGCGGTCATAGATCAGTCCCCGCTCTTCCCAGGCGGTCATCAAATTTTTGGTCAGTTCTCGAATTAGTTTCCGGTTCATTTGCCTTCCTTCTGAATTTCACTGGAAATTAATTTTTCTCATTATTATTCTATCACAGAACCTTGCCTTGTGAGTCGTTCTGAGAAGCAGGAATTCCAAATATGGATAATTAACGCAACTGGGGACGGTTCCGCAGTGCCGGCTTCGCAGCAGCAGCGAAACCGTTCCCATGTGCTTCATATTCGAAATTATTGTCTGAGAAGTTCCTTCATTTTTTGATAAAATAGCTTTATACTTTAATGACAGAACAATGAACGGAGAAAATGCCATGAAAAAAATAACTATCACACTGATTTTCCTGATGACATTTATCCTCCTTCCCGTGCAGGGCGTATCGGCTAAAGATACGATGGTGGCAGACACCGGTTTCCGTGTCGGGAAGGACGGTTTTGGATTTGAGAACTACGGCTCGCAGGTCTGTTCCGGCGGATACGGCGGCATCTGGGGCGGATCGAACTGCTACCGGGTCCAGAACCTGACCAGCAAGGAGATGGTCCGGCTTTTCGGCGACCAGGTCTGCAAATCCGTGGCAGCCGACGGCACCTGCACTCTGACCAAGGTGGCAGAGCAGTGGATGAATGAGATCAACACTGTGGTCGCCAACGGACACTGCGAAGGCATGGCCGTGCTCAGTTCCCTGTTTTATTCCGGATTGGCGGATCCCTCTGATTATGGTTCCTCCAACGTGAACAAACTCCAGCTCAAGAACAACATCCCGCTGCAGCGGGAGATCGCTTACTGGTTCACGACCCAGTGGTTCATGGATGATTACCTGATCGAAAAGGATCCGAACTCCCAGGTGCAATACCTGATCAACCATTTCAAAAGCAATCCCAACACGCCGATCCCGCTGGGCATCTACCAGCGCAACCTCAGCGGCGGACATGCCATCACGGCTTATGCGGTGATAAATCATGGCAACGGCATCTATTACATCATGGTCTACGATAACAACTATCCAAACGAGGAGCGTTACATCACCGTCGATACCAACAAGAATTCCTGGTCCTACCAGACATCCACGAATCCCTGGCAGCAGGCCGGCAATTATTCCGGACAGGGGAAGACCAACCCGATCCAGATCGGTCCCATCGAACCCCGTCTGGGGACCTTCCGCTGCGATTTCTGCACCAAACAACCATCCTCTTCCGGCTGGGATTCCTGGAGTCCCTGGCAGCCGTCCCAGCCTTCACAGCCTTCACAGCCTTCAGACAGCAGTGACTACTCCATTTGGGACATTCTCTCTCCGTGGATGAGCCCCTCCGACAGCAGCAGCCCTTCGGTCCGTCCCACTGCGACTCCTGTGCCGTATCAGCCATCGGACAGCGATTACTCCATTTGGGACATCCTTAGCCCCTGGATCGATGGCGGGGACAGCTACGTGGAGCCGACATCCATACCGGACAGCGGCTATTCCATCTGGGATATCTTCTCTCCCTGGATCTCGCCTGTTGATTCCGGCAGTTCCTCATCCTCCTCAGACGGCGGCTGGCTGTTCCCGACCCAGACACCGCAGAGCGGCCGCAGCGTACCGACTGCCGTGCCGACCGCTGTTCCAACCGCCAAGCCGCTGGTCCGCCCAACTGCCATCCCGACACCTGTCCCGGCAGTGGAAGAGAACGGTGTGGAGAAAAATAAGATCTCGGTAGCTTCGGATATCAACATCTATATTGAAACGGATGACGATCAGCGGGCCGGTTATGACTGGGAAACAGACCAGACTTTTGCCGAGATCCCCGGTGTGGAAGTCTCCCGTTCCATGGGGCGTTCTTCCGCACTGCTGCCGAACAATCTCAAGTATTATTTGTGGATGAACTATCCGGAATCAGAAGAGTACAAGACTTTTGACGCAGTCATCACCTCACCGGGACGCTACCTGAAGCTGACCAATATTCAGGAAGCCTATGAGTCCCCGAATTTTGTCTACTCCCCGCCGACCTATCACAAGGATATGGATATGGAGTTCGAGGCCTTCGAAGTCATCGCCAACGGCGATGAGCTGCCGGGTGTGGATTTCACCATCACGGATGAATATGGGGAATATAATTTCAAATTTACAACGACTATGCGCAACAGCAGGCGCAAGACCCCGGATGCGGCGGTAGATTTCCTGATCTTCCACAATTACGAGCAGGGCGAGATCGGCATCTGGATCTCCTCACTGTATGATGAAAACGCAGAGCTCTTCGGCAATGCGACATTCGATGTTGCCGCAGAGTTCACCCTCTGGGATGATGAAGGGGAGCTGAACGTCACCACCCCGAAGACAAAGCCCATCAGCCTGAGCGAAAACGGAATGTTTTTCTTCAATTATGTTGACTGGCAGAACGGTGAAGGCATGATCCTGAAAGCCGACCTCGATGGAGATGACGCCTACGAGACGAATCGAACATTGAAATAGACGTCAGACAACAGATAATAGACATAAGACAGTACAGACCCGCATCACAAAAATCAAATCTGCGATGCGGGTCTGATCAACTCTCACTTTAACTAATTTCGCATAAATTAGGGCCGAATTTCTAAATTTGAGTATAATATTGTGATATGCCTACGTATACTTATCGATGTGAAACCTGCGGTCACCAGTTTGATATTTTCCAGCATTTTACTGATGATGCGCTTACTGAATGTCCTGAATGCGGAAAGCAGTCACTCCACAAGGTTTATACTCCGGTAGGAATCGTGTTCAAAGGCTCCGGGTTCTATGCAACAGACAACCGCTCCCCTTCGGGACAGACGCCGCTGCACCATGAATCCTCCTCTGAAGAGTCCCATCACGAGTCAAATGAAAAACCCTCTGAGAATAAGACTGAAACCAAAACTGAAAGCAAAAAATCTGAAGCCAAGCAATAATATACGGGTCAGAAAACCCGGAGAATAAGGAGTACCAAATGAGAGAAAAGAAAAGCAAAGCACAAAACAGAGCCGATAAACAGGCAAAAGAGCAGAATCGGGCGAAATCCCAGCAGCAGAAAACCGCAAAAACCTGGGGAATCGGGATCGCGATCGTTTCAGTCCTGCTGGTCCTCTCCATGGTGCTTTCTTCCGTCCGCTTCTAAGCGAATCAGCATCAACAAACCAAAACTCGCCTGAAACCCAGGTGAGTATTTTTGTTTAAGAATCTTATGCCCGACCAACTGCAGTTCCTCAAAAACCTGGTGTCAGACGCTTTCCGAAAACGTTCGGTATTGTTTGATGACAGCGGAACAAATGCTTTCCGGCTCTTCAACGGGTTTTGTGAAGGCTGTCCGGGCTTCTCCATCGATCGCTACGGTTCCACCGCGGTGATTCTCTGGGCCCGGAAGAACAAGTCACCTGACAGGGAGCTTCTCACAATGCTGCAGGAACTCTGCCTCGAGAAAATTCCCGGCACAGACAGCGTCCTTTTCAAGAACCGCTATGCCGCAGATCCGGAAGAGAAAAAAGGCGTCCTCCTTTCAGGCAGCGCACCCGCCCGGACCATCCGGGAATGGGGCGTGGAATATGCGGTGGACCTGCGGCTGAACAAAGACTGCGGTTTTTACCTGGACAGTGCCCTGCTGCGCAAATGGCTGCTGGAGCAGGCTGCCGGGAAGCGTGTGCTCAACACCTTTGCCTATACCGGCAGCCTGGGCGATGCGGCAGCCGCAGGCGGGGCAGTTTCCGTGACACAGACCGACCTGAACCCTAACTACCTGTGCGCCCGGTACAGTGATCAGGAGTACCTTTTCGGCGATTTTTTCCATGTCACAGCGTCTCTGAGACGTTCGGGACGCCTGTTTGACCTGATCATCCTGGATCCGCCCTTTTTTGCGAATGCGGGGCGCAGCGCCAAAGTGGACCAGGCCCGGAACGCAGCCGGACTCCTCAACAAGGTCCGTCCGCTGGCTGCTCATGGCGGGAAGATCATTGTGCTCAACAATGCGCTCTTCCTTTCCGGGAAGGATTTCCTTGCGCAAATCGAGCCCCTCTGCGGAGACTGCCTTTCCGTCGCAGAAATAGTACCGGTACCGGGAGCTTTCTATGGCTTTTCGCCTGTTTCTACCGAGCACTATCCGGCGGATCCCGCGCCTTTCAATCACCCCACAAAAATCATGATCCTGGATGTCCGTCGAAAGGATGAACGGTTGTGAAGCGTTTTCTGCTGTTTCTCCTGGGTTGTCTGCTGCTGGCATTCAGTGCCTGTTCGATACAAATCTATGACCTTCAGCCTATCATCATAGGCACCAACACCCCGATTCCCACCGCAACCGAGATCCGGACTTATGTTCGCAGTACTGCGACACCCCGGCAGGATGTTCCGGTACCCACACCGCCCGTGCATATCGCTCCGACTCCCATCAGTCAGCGGGTTTCCGTCAATATCCTGGAAATCACCATGGCTGATGGCGGTACCGGCTGGGCGATCGGCAGGATCCCCGGCAGCAAGGATAAACTGGTCCTGCGCACCACAGACGGAGCGGAAAACTGGAAAAATGTAACGCCATCCCAGGTTATTTACGACAGCGCGGGAATGGTCACGGAGGTAACGGGCTGTTTCCGGGATGCAGATCATGCCTGGCTGATTTTTCAGGATGAGGAGGGGTTTGATGCCAAAAATGGCGTCCGGGTCTGGTACACGGAAGACGGAGGACAAACCTGGTCGTCAGCGGACCTGCCCATCTCCAGGACATCAGTGCAGTATTTTGCTGAACCGAAAATCAGCTTTCTGGATACACAGACCGGATGGATCTTTGCCGGAGTCGCGAAAATCGAGGGACGGGAATACATCGGTCTCTACACCACCTATGACGGGGGAAAATCCTGGTCTTCGATGGTCTCATCCAATACGGGGAACCTTCCTTCCGCAACACGCAAAAACGGGGCAGTCTTCCGGGATAATCTGGAGGGCTGGATCACCGGAGAGAACGCCGTGAGCGACCCGTCCGCAGTGCTATGGCATACTTTTGACGGCGGGAACACCTGGTACCAGCAGCTCTTCCCGGAACCCTGGGGTCTGAACATCCCAGCCGGTTTGCTGAGCGATCCTTCCATCTCCTGCAGCCTGGGGGTCCCGAAGTTCGTGGATTTTCAGTATCAGTATGCATGGACAGTTTTGAAATGCAGCGGCGGAAGTTTGAGCGAACCGGTTTCGATCCTGTACTGGACCTATGACCGCCTCTCCACCTGGCGAACCATGCGCCTGCCGGCAGCAGAAGGTGATTTATCTTTCTACGGGATCGAGTATGGCTGGTATGCAGTCCAGAATGAACCCGGCGCGGATTTTCCCTATCAGATCCTGTTTACAGAGGATGGCGGGGAAAACTGGCGCACCACCGCACAGCTTGCCTGGGACAGCCGGCTCCAGTTTATCACGCCCTCTATCGGTTTCGCTATCGCAACCTATAACGGCATGCCCGCGCTGGTCAAAACCGCCAACAGCGGCTTTGCCTGGGAACAGGTCTTCGCCTTTATCAATCCTTAAAACAAGAGGCAGTGCCTGCAGGCACTGCCTCTTGTTTTCAATTCTATTCTGTTTCAAATTTTCAGCACTCAGAGTAGCCGCAGGAATAGCATTTGCGGCAGCCTTCCTCGTTGATGACCGTCGCCTGTCCACATTCCGGACAGATGTCACCGATCTTCAGCATGGGCGAAGTGGCGGGTTCGAAAGGCTTCTTCTCCGGTTCAACATGTTCATGAACCTGTTTACGCCCTTCGCGAAGTTCCTCCAACAGGGCTTGTTCAGCCATGCGTTCTTCGCGTTCAGCCAGGTATTCCTGGAAGGTATGCCCCAGTCCGTCCGGCAGGGAGAGGACCCGTTTGGCACCGAAGCCGAGGGAACGGCTCCCGCCAATGCCGCGCAGCTGGGAAGCGACTTCTTCCAGACGGGCTTTCGGTTCGATGGGGGAAGCCAGGCGCAGGACATAAGAAACCAAACGACCGATGGCCTCAGACACTGCGGAAATCTCCGTACCGGCTTTTGCGGTGTTGATGAAGATCTCGAAAGGCTGGTCCCCGCCATTTTCGTTGATGGTGATAAAGGCCTTGCCAACCGGGGTATCTGAGCGATAGGTGAAGCCGCGCAGGCTGTGCGGGCGTGCCTTTTTCTTGTCATGCCACAGCGGCATCTGCGCCTGTTCCGGTTCGGCAACCTTCACATCCGCCGGCAGCACTTCCTGCCCTTCCTGCTTGCTTTCCATGGTGGACTTGGTCTCCAGGACCACCTTGTCGCGGGATCCGGTGACATAAACTGTCGTTCCCTTGCAGCCCAGCTTCCAGGACTGCATATAAACCTTCGCAACATCATCGGTAGTGGCTCCGGCGGGCAGATTCACGGTCTTGGAAAGAGAGTTATCCACAAAAGCCTGCAGGGAAGCCTGCATCCCGACGTGTTCTTCCGGGGAGATATCGGAGGAGACGACAAAGGTATTGCGGATTTTTTCCGGCAGGTCTTTAATGTTTTGGCAGGTACCGTCATTCATCACCTGTTCGACGATCTGCTGACGTTTCTCTTCATCCATGCCGCTTTCACGCAGGGCCTTGTCAAAGAGCGGGCTGGCATAAGGCAGCAGCACGTCCTTGCCGTTGTCGTTCATGTGGCGGATGTAAGCCAGGGCAAAGGCCGGTTCACAGCCATAGCCTTCACAGCCGGTAACGGTGGCAATGGTGCCGGTGGGCGCAATAGTAGTCTGGGCAGCATTGCGGATGCCGTGAGCCTTGATTCCTTCCGTGATCTCAGCCCAATTGACTGCCGGACGGCCGAAATCCCGTTTGTAAGGACGCAACGGAGTCGGAGAAACCCACTTGAAGGCTTCCGGATCATAGATGGATCCTTTGATGGACGGGAAGGCTCCCCGTGCTTCCGCAAGGGCGACGCTTTCCCGCATGGCATGGTAACGGACGAATTCCATCACCTGTCCTGCAAATTCCTGTCCTTCATCGGAACCATAGCGGATCGAGCAGTTGAACATCAGGTCGCCGAGGCCCATGATGCCCAGACCGATGCGGCGGGCACGCAGAGCCGCTTCCCGCAGCTGCGGAACTCCCTGTACATAGCCGTTTGCATCGATAACGTTGTCCAGGAAGCGCACTGCAGATCTGGTAGTTTCTTCCAGTTTTGCCCAGTCGACTTTGCCGTCTGCGGTTGCATGCTGTGCAAGATTGATGGAGCCAAGGCAGCAGTTTTCATAGGGGCCCAGCCACTGTTCACCGCAGGGATTGGTGGATTCCAGCCGATAAAGATGTGGAACCGGGTTATATTTGTTAGCTTGATCGATAAAGAGCACGCCCGGTTCACCGTTATGATGAGCCTGTTCGACGATCTTGTTGAAGAGGTCGCGGGCTTTGATGGTCTTGTAAACTTTTATCCGGATACCGGCTTCGCGGGCCTGGTCCACGTCCCCGTCGAAATCCCTGGATTTCGGGTCATCCAGGTCAGGGTAAACCAGATCCCAATCCGCGTCTGCTTCTACAGCCTGCATAAATTTATCGGTGATCCCGACGGAGAGATTGAAGTTGGTGATGGCTGTTTCACTGGTCTTACAGGTGATGAATTGCTCGATATCCGGATGGTCCACACGCAGCACGGCCATGTTGGCACCACGCCGGGAGCCGCCCTGGGCAACTTCGCCGAAAGCATGGTCATAGACCCGCAGAAAGCCAATGGGACCGGTGGCCTGTCCGGCACTGGAGCGAACGATGGAGCCTTCCGGGCGCAGCCGTGAGAAGGAGAAACCATTGCCGCCGCCGGTCTGCTGGATCAGGGCTGCATTGCGCAGGGTCTGGAAAATGCCGGAATCTTTCTTCCCCATATCATCACTGATGGGGAGTACAAAGCAGGCTGCCAACTGTCCCAGCGGAGTGCCGGCACCGGTGAAAGTCGGGGAATTCGGGAAAAATTGACGGTTCGCCAGCATTTTGTAGTAACGAACCGCGGTCTGCATAACGTCACCGCCATAGGTTTCTTCTGCCCGGGCCACATGATAGGCCACACGCCAAAAGGTTCCGTCAATCGTTTCCGCAGGTGTGCCGTCTGCATTACGGCGGACATAGCGTTTTTCAAACACTTTGCGGGCATTCTCGCTCATTTCAATGGACGGTAAACCCTCCGGCAGCGCAGGAAATTCCAGCGTGCCGTCATTATGCAGCTTTGTCTCCATAGTCTCTCTCCTGTTTATCAGACTTCAGCTGACAACTGTCAGACATCCACCTGATGGTTTTATAATATTCATAGAGTAAGTGTCAGAATCCGGAATGACATTACAGACAGTTATCACTCCTTACTCCATACTCCTGACTCCTTACTGTTTTACTCCCCGAGCAGATTGTCGATCTCTTTCCGCAGAACATGGAGGTCATCCATGCGCAGGTAAACAATTGCGTAGCGGATATAAGCGATCAAATCCAGACCTTTCAGCCCTTCGATCACCAGGTCCCCGATGGTGCGGGAGGGAATTTCGTATTTTCCTTCCATCTGCAGGCGTTTTTCAATGCTGTCTACCAATTGACTTATTTTTTCCGCAGGCACCGGGCGTTTGGCACAGGCAATGCGAATGCCGTGGGCAAGCTTTTCGGAATCAAAGACTTCCCGCTTGCCGTCGGATTTCACGACCATCGGCGTACCCAGGAACGGCCGCTCAAAGGTGTTGAAGCGCTTTTTGCAGACCGGACAGTAGCGCCGGCGCTGAAGTTTTCCAGCTTCCGGCTTCCCGGTGAAAACTACATTTGTTTTTGGATTACCGCAAAAAGGACAGTTCATAATGCCTCATATCTGGTATCATCAGCAATAAAAAACCCCCGCACGGGGTAACTGATGGCATATCATTAAAGACTTATCAAACAACTATATTTAGTGCCTGATATCCTTCGTCTTTAGCAAATGTAGCTCTATTCTAACATAAAATCCTGAAATTGCAAGGAAAAACTGACATTTGATTTTCACCCCGGACCACCTCGGGAAGCTCCCTTTTCCCACTCCGGAATCATGTTTAAAACCATGATATTAACTGAAAAAACATGATTTTTGTCAGAACTATCATATTAAAACTCACTCTACATTATACTCTATATAAAGATCTCCCCGGCCGCGTTCTCCGAGGCCGAAGGTCTCCCCTTTCTCATTGGCAAGAACAAAGGAGATATGCGTGGAGCCCTGCCCCTGGACCGGGAAGGTCACGCTGATCTCACCGCTTTCGCCCGGAGCCAGTGCGGTGCCGATATCAAAGAGTTTCTGATCGTTCGTATAATTCTCATCACTCCAGACAACTTTATAATTTTCATTCCACGGACAGGTGCCATAGTTTTCCAGTTCCCAGGTCTTGGTGATCCACTGCCCGCGCTGTACAGCAGTCCCGTCCGGGATGGTCACATCGCCGACAAAGCGGGCACGGTTGGTGCAGTCCACCGGCTTTTCTGTGTCAGGGATTGCAGCCGCAAGAGTCAGCGGCTGATCTTCGGCCGCTTTGCCGGTATCCACCTCATCCACACTGACAACGCAGCGGAAACCGTAATTGCGGGTGGCATCGGGCGCTGCACCGGAACGAATGAAGATGAAGCTTGCCGATTCCGGATCAGCTGCAAGGAAATTACCGCCTTTGACCGTGTGCATATTGCCGGAGATCGGACCGATGGGGTTGACCATCTCGGTATCCGTGATCAACCGGGTTTCGGAAAAGTAATCATTGACCCATTCACTGACATTCCCGGCCATGTCACGAACCCCAAACGGGCTTAAGTCCAGGGCATCGTCACCGGATTTATGGATGCGGTTGGGATATTCTCCGATGCTGCGGCTGGAATTGCCCCATGGATAGAGCCGGCTGTCCGAACCCCGGGCGGCTTTTTCCCATTCCGCCTCAGTCGGCAGGCGTTTCCCGGCCCAGGCACAGTAAACCTGAGCATCGGTCCAGCGCACATTCATGATGGGCAGATCATCCCCGATCCACTCGTCAGCGATCCGCTCGATGGGCTGGCAAACACCGTCTGCAACGCATTGAGCATACTGTTTCTGTGTCACCTCCGCAGTATCGATCCAGAAGCCATCCAGGGAAACGCTGTGAGAGGGCAGGATCCCGCTCAGTTCATACAGGAAGGTGTTATCGATCCCCATCCGGAAGGAAGAAGCCGGAACGGCTGCCATGATGCTGCCATCTGCGTTCCAGCGGATGGAACGGCCGAGTGCCGCACTGATAGGCCGCGGAACCTGTGTAGCGGTCGGTTCCGGTGTAGGTGTCTCCGTGGGCATGGGTGTTTCGGTCGGAATGATCACTTCAGTCTTCTGTGAGGATTGTACTGCCATGGCTGTCTGGGTCCCGTGCAGCACCATCAGTGTCTGCTCATAAGCAGGTGTTTTTTCTGCTTCTGTGGAAGAAAGGGTGATCTGCGGCAGCCGGGGCAGATCCTGCAGAAAGTCCGGTTTTGTGTACCAAAGGTATCCGATACCGGCAGCAAGCACAGCCACGATCAGGAGCAGCGGAAGGATCGAAGACTTTTTCTTCTGCTTCCGTGTATCAAAACCGGCGGATTGCTTTCCGGTCTTTTTCTGTGATGATGTTTTTGATTTCTTCGGCTTATCAGCCGGTGCAGCTTCTGCAGGAATATCCTTTTTAGGCACTTCCTTTTCAACCAGTTCCCGGATCGCCCAGTAGAGCTCCTCTCCGTTTTTAAACTGCTGGGCTTTGCTGTCAGTCAGGCAGCGGGAAAGCACCGGGACCAGCTCGGGCACTTCCAGCCCGACTGATTCATTGATGCACTCGCGGTAATAGGCAAAGGCATGGGAATATTCTTCCACATCCGTGCTGTCACCGGATGAGCGGTAAGGGGACAGGGCTGTACACATTTCCAGCATCAGGACCCCGAACGCAAAGATGTCCCGGTCCGGTTTCGGCTGCGGCTGGGGAGTCAGGTCCGGCATAGTATAAACCGGCTGGTCCGCATCAAAGGCAGGAGGCAATTCCAGTAAGGAAAGATAATTTTTCCCGCTGCTGTCAACAAGAATATGAGACGGATCCAGTTCCCCGTGAACCAGACCTTCGCTGTGAAGGGCAGCCAAGGCAGAAGCAATATCCAGTGCGATGCGGTAGGCGGACTTCAGCGGCAGCGGACGTCCCTGCTTCTGCATGATGTTTTTCAGGGAGGAGCCCGGGATATCTGTTTGACGCATCAGCATGCCCTCTTCCGCCAGTTCCGGCTCATAGACGCTGATGACGTTGGTGTGAGCAAATTGCGTCAGACGCTGCATCCGCATCTGCAGTGCATAAAGGGATTTCGCGCTGAGGGCATTGTTGTCAATTTTGATGAGCTTTGTATAATAATTTTTCCCGTCAGTGGTATCCTGAAGGGAAAGGAAATAACCGCTTTTATCCGCGCCGATATTCGTCCTGACCGCGTAGCGGTTGTTGATCATCTGCTGTTGTGCCATAAGTCTCTCTCTTCTCCATTTTTTGCCTTATTACTACCATTCTACTATATTTCCAAATTCTTATTTCTTATTTGCTTATTTCTGATTTCCCTATGATATAATGAGAATGGAGTTTAATTTATGGGAAGAATCAACCGATATATCTGGTTTCTGGTTATGATCATCATCGGGGGAGGGGTCGGGCTTTATTATGCCTGGTACATCAAACCCGCCGAGTTTGTTGACGCGGCAATGTATAACCTGCGTCAGGATTATAAGACGGACTACGTGCTGATGGTGGCCGAGATCTATGACCAGGACCGTGACCGCTATCATGCCATGATCCGGCTGGATGAGATCCTGGATCAGAACGAAACTACGGAAGAAGTGGTGCAGACAGCAATCCGCAATGCGGAAGGTTTCGGTTACAACCCGGTCGATCTTGAAAAAATGCGTACACTGAACGAAGTCGTCACCGGTCAGCGCTCAACACCCACACCGCAGTATGACCCCACCATGGTTTACGCGATCCAGATGACTTCCACCGCCATTTCCGGACCGGTTGAACAGGAACCGACGGAAGCGCAGCAGCCGGTACAGGAACAGCAGCCCAATGAACTGCCGACAGCGACAGCGGTCAGCAGCAGTGACGGTGCTCCATCCGCAGACAGCGATCCCTTCGGCACCGGCATTCAGATCACCACAGATCCGAATGCAGTCCCGATGCTCAACCTGCCGCCGGCGCCCATGCCTACGCCAAAGCCCAACCTGGACACGACAAACAACAGCAGTCTTTCCGATGCGTTTTCAGATGAAAGTTTCGGTTCCGGCATTCCGGACAGTTTTTTCAGTGAGGGATGGTAATGAGAAGAAAACCGCGGCAGGCGCCGCTTTATTTACTGACAGGCTTGATCATCGGTCTCGGACTGGGACTGTTGTTCGGCTACCGTATCTTCCCTGTGCAGTTTTTTGACATCACGCCGGTTTCCCTGCATCGGGATTTTCAGGAAGATTATCTGGTGATGGTGAGCCTGGCTTACCATGCGGACAATGATATCGGACGGGCTTATTCCCGTATTTCCGAGATGATGTCCCCAATTGACATCGACCGGCTGCGCACCATGAGCCTGAACATCGACAACAGTGCTGATTCAAAAACAGATTACGAGCTGACCCGGGCATTCATCAATGATTTGCAGAATTATATGAGTGAGACCGGAAGAAGATAGTAAGAAATAAGAAATAAGAAATAAGAAATAAGAAATAAGAAATAAGAAATAAGAA
>CAYWGX010000003.1:0-36226 GCA_964457635.1 uncultured Leptolinea sp. | reverse complement strand
CCTGATAATCCTTCGCGGAGACAACACTGAAGCTCAGCGCCATCACCAGAGCCAAAAGAACAACAACAAACTTTTTCATAACTTAACTCCTTTTATAAAATTAATCGGAAATATTTCGATGATGTCACCGTTAATTGTTCCCTGAGCCTGTAACCTCCTATAAAGAACCAAACCGGCAATATCATCAAAACGTTCCGTTATCCACAAATTCTTCATTCTTCATTCTTACTTCTTCATTTTAGAAGATTATCTTTCCTCACTGCGATAGGGCTGTCCCTTGGCGGCCGGACCGGACTTCTTCCCGCCCAGAATGCTCAGCACAATGATGGTCGCTACATAAGGGATCATCTGGAAGAACTGGTAGGGGATACCGATGGACATCACCTGCAGACGGATCTGCAGCGCGTCACAGAAACCAAAGAACAGACAGGCCAGCATCACCCCCACCGCACTCCAGCGTCCGAAAATCACTGCTGCCAGGCCGATAAAGCCGCGGCCGGCAATGTTTCCTTCGGTGAAGGTGTTAGAATAGCAGGTGGTCAGGTAAGCACCGCCGATCCCCGCCAGCGCCCCGCAGATCACACAGCTCAGGTACTTGATGCGGATCACCGGGATACCCAGGGTCGCAGCCGCCTTCGGATGTTCGCCCACAGCTTTATAGTTCAGGCCGGATTTCGTCCGGTTGAAGAAAATGGAGGTGAAGATTACCAGCACAAAGGCAAGATAAACCATGGGTGTCTGGTTGAAGAGCAGCGGACCGATGAAGGGGATATCCTTCAGCCCCGGGATGTTGACCGTATCCATCAGCTTGATCTGGTTCAGCTGGCTGCCGGCACCGAAATAAATGCGGTTGATGAAGGAAGCCAGCGCGGGAGCGAAGATGTTGATCGCCATCCCGTAGACCGTATGGTTCGCGCACAGCGTGACCGTCGCGAAGGCATAGATCATGTTCACCAAAATCCCGGCCAGTGCACCGCAGAGGATGCCGATCCAGGCGGAACCGGTGATGTAGCACATCAGGAACCCCACCAGCGAACCGATGGCTGCAAGCCCTTCCAGACCGATGTTGACCATCCCTGCACGTTCAGAGTAAAGCTCAGCCGTCGCAATGAAGATCAGCGGCACCGCCATGCGGACAGTGGCAAGAAGCAGATTGGAAATAAAAGTGCTGTCCATGATTATGCCTCCTTCTTCCCGGATGTGAGCCGCATCAAAAAGGCTTTAAACTCCGGCAGTTGTACCAGCGCCAGACCCGCGACCGTGAAGATGATCACCAGCGCCTGGATGATGTCGGAGACACTGGTTGGGACACCTGTCGCCGCCTGCATGGAAGTTGAACCTACACGCAAGGCCGCGAAGAAGATCGCTACAAAGATCGTCGCGATCGGGTTCAGCTGTCCTATGAGCGCCATCGCCACACCGTCAAAGCCGTAACCGGCACCGAAACCGTTGATGAGGCGGAACTGCGTACCCATCAATTCAGCCGCACCACCCAGACCGGCAACCGCACCGGAGACGATGAAGCTGATAAACATCAGTTTTCTGACCGGAAAGCCGTTGAAGCGGGAAGCCGTCATATTGTAGCCTACTGCCCGGATCTTGAAGCCTGCGCTTGTTTTAAACAGGAAGATCCACATCAGAATCCCGACTGCCACGGCAATCGCAAAACCCCAGGTGAAGCGCAGCTTCGGAAAGATGCGTCCCAGCCTGTCGGCTGCAGGCACCTGCAGCGTCTGGGGAACGGAAGCGTCGCGCATCCAGTTAGTGTAGATCACGCCCATGAAGAGGGTCGCCACATAATTCAGCATGATGGAAATGATCATCTCGTTCTGCCCGCGGGTGATCTTCAGGATGCCGGGGATGAAGCCCCAGATGCCGCCGGCAATGGTGCCAAGTACCAGACAGAGCAGGCAAACCAGCCAGCCTTCGACGCCTTTTTCACCGAGCAGCAGCGCAACTACACAGGCTGTCATAGCACCGCAGAGGAACTGCCCTTCACCGCCCAGGTTAAACACGCCGCATTTGTAAGCAAAACAGGCACACAGCCCGCAGTAGATCAGCGGGGTCGCCTTGTTCAGCGTGTTTCCCAGGGCGTTGACTGTCCCGAAAGAACCTTTGATCAGATACTGCATGGCTTCCAGCGGGTTGGCACCCAGCGCTGCCATGATGATGCCGCCGATAATGAAGGCGAGCAAAATGGAAAGCAGCGGTACGATAAACCCGGATGCATTTTTGATTTTCATGCCTGACCTCCTTTCCGGTTGCCTGTCATGGCAAGACTGATATCGTCGATCGGAGGATTCTTTCCGGAATACTCACCCATGATTTCACCTTCAAAAATTACCAGAATGCGGTCGGACATTTCCAGGATCTCGTCAAAGTCCGCGGAGATCAGCAAAATGCCCACATTGTTCGCCCGGGCTTTGATCATCTGTTCATGGACAAAGTCCGCCGCACCGATATCAAGCCCGCGGGTCGGATGGACCGCGATCAGCAAGTCCGGTTCGGATTCGATTTCCCGGGCCAAAATCACCTTCTGCTGGTTGCCGCCGGAAAGAGAGCGCACATCCTGATCATAACCCTGGCAGCGGATATCGTATTTTTGGATCATTTCTTTGGCATACTGGTTGATGACGCTCTGCTTAAGGAAGATTCCGCTGGAAAAGCGCGGGTTAGAGGTTTCCTTCAGAACCAGGTTATCGGCAATTGTCATATCCCCAACCAGGCCCTGCAGATTGCGGTCTTCCGGTATATGGGCGACACCCTCATTGATAAAATTATTCGGATCAAAGACCTGGACATGTTTTCCGCTCAGGTTGACCATGCCCGCATCCGGCGTCAGCACACCGGCGATCACCTGCGCCAACTGGGTTTGTCCGTTGCCATCCACACCGGCAATACCGAGAATTTCGCCTTTATTGACTGTAAGGCTCAGGTTATTCAATCCGTTATGCTTACTGTTTTTGTCATAATCCACATTTTTCAGTTCAACGACAGGATCATACGGAACAGCCATTTTCTCATAATGGGAGGGGTTCAATTCCCGCCCGATCATCAGGTCTGCCAGCTTCTGACCGTCAAACGCATCCGAATTGACTGTAGTAACGACCTCTCCAAGCCGCAGGATCGTGATACGGTCGGAAATATGCAGCACTTCCCGCATCTTATGAGAAATGAAGATGATGGATTTGCCCTCGGAGGTCAGCTTGCGCATGATGGCAAAAAGCCCTTCCACTTCAGTGTCGGTCAGTGCCGCAGATGGCTCGTCAAGGATCAGCAGCTCCGCACCATGATACAGTGCCTTCAGAATTTCCACACGCTGCTGGGCACCAACCGCCAGATCTGTGATCAGCTTATCCAGTTCGATATCCAGACCGTAGCGTTCGGAAAGCTCGATGATCTCTTTGCGGCGGGCTTCCCGGTTGATGAAGATCCCTTTGGAATGTTTTTCACCCAGGATAATATTTTCAAAGACCGTCATCGCCTTCACCAGCATGAAATGCTGATGCACCATGCCAATCCCCAGGCGTGCTGCATGATCCGGGGATTCGATATGAACTTCTTTGCCTTTGAAGAAAATTTTTCCCTCTGTCGGCTGATAAAGACCGATCAGAATGTTCATCAGTGTCGATTTGCCGGCGCCATTTTCTCCCAATAAGGTATGTACCTCTCCGGGTGCAATGGAAAGGTTGATGTTCTTATTGGCATAAAAATTTCCGAACCGTTTGCTGATGCCTTCCATTCGGAGTATTTCTTCCAATTTTTCCTCCAATTCTCCCGAAGAGAGGACCGGGATCCGAAACATTAAATCAATAAATCAAAAAAATCTTTTAACAATTATACACGGTAAAAGGTTATTTTTGAAAGAAAAACGGGTGACATTTATTCGCAATTGTCTGACAATTTGTCATAAATCGGAATTATGAAGGAATCAAGCTGACAAACCTGATCTCGTTTCTGGAAATCTTTCTTCTGACCGCCTGTGATCCGCTTCCGGGATAACTGCGATTATTTCGATCCGGTGAAATATATGGATCTTCACAAAGATGATGATCCGACAGCACATATCGGACTCCGGATGATCATGGGCATGGTCAAAAACGCGTACTATGCAGATTCTTTCGGACTGAACAATTTGATGCTGATTTTGTGACCCTCTGCGGAGAGAAAGAAATTCGTCATCACCTGACTGCATCCTCAGCAAGAGCAGCAGCACCAAAAGCTGCATCATGCTGAGGTTTGACCACCTCAGCAATTTTCGAAAGTTTCTCCTCGGTCATGCGTTGGTAGACATTATCATGATCCAGCAGCCCGCCTGTAAGTGCAACCCTCGGAGAAAAAAGGTGCAGTCCCCGGAGCAAGGTCTCTGCCATATGTACCAGATCGTCGGAATTCCGATCCAGGATCTCGACACTGTACGATTCACCGGAGCGCGCAGAATCGATAACGACCGGAGCCAGGGCAGCGATTTTCGTCTTGCTCTCCGATGAATAAACATAATTGACCACCCCGCTGCCGTCGTGGACACCGACAGCCTTCAAAACAGCATCTGCCAATGAATTCGGCTTTATACGGCCGTCCAGTGTCTTTACTGCCAGTGAAAGCGCGTCCCGCCCAATGGCGTATCCGCTGCCGCAGTCATCGATCAAATGGCCGTACCCTCCCACGCGTATATCCCGTCCGGTTTCATTGATCCCATAGGCAATGGAACCGGTCCCGGCGATCAACACACAACCGGGCCCGTTGATCGCTCCGCGAAGGGCGATCTCATGATCACCGCAAAGCTTCAGCACCCCGTGGAATCCCGCTGTCCGCAATTCTTCCCGAACCACTTTGCCGGTCTCGCTCTTCGTAACACCGGCACCACCGATACAAAGTGAGACACATTCGGACATATCCCCGCAATAATGGAAGATCTCCCGCAGTCTTTGTGCATATGCCTCGCGGGCGGATGCGGTAATATTGAGCGGACCGAATAGTCTGCGCACGACCCGCTGTTCATCCGGAAAGCGGAGTTCAAGCTTTGCCGACGTTCCTCCGCCGTCTATTCCTGCAACAAACATATATTCTCCATCTTCTTGAGACAAAAGGAAACGTGCCTAAATTCTCACCGGCATGCGGCCGGGAGCATTGCCTGTCAGCAGAAACTGCTCCGCTGCATACAGGCCGTCAATCGTATAGTCAAAAACAGCTGCTTTGGCCGCACATTCGGGAAGCTCCGAGAGGTCATATGGATCCCGCAGGGCGATAACCGTCAGAGGTTTCCCGGTTTTGGCAAGTGATGCAGCCAGGGCAAGCTGTCCGCGGAAAAGATGCGCGTTACAGGTTCCCAATACGATATTGTCATGTTTTCCGGCTTCCGCGGTAATCATCTCAATTTCCTCCGCGGTGGGATCAACGCTGCATTCACAGCCTTGAATGCCATTTTTTTTCGCCATTTGTCCCACAAAATCCAGATGTTTATCTGCCTCGTTGGCCGCATCAGTCATTCGGTAATCTTTCGGTCCGCAGAAAAAAGTATTCTTCTTCAGGGGATAATGTTTTCCTGAATAGAGAACGACCGCGTCACAGGCGGTTTCCCGGGCTGCTGCAAAATCTTCCGGATGTGAGGCCAGGTCAGGCTCGGCTTGCGTGAAAGCGTATTTTTTCTTGAACGCAAGGATCCTTTCGTAAGATTCAGTCAGATTATCCAATGATATATCACCGTTTTCGACAGCCCTGCGGATCACCGGCAGGCACTCATGCTGCACATCTGTAAACCTACTTACAAAAACCAGGTCAATTCCGGCGTTCATCGCTCCGATCATGCCGAGAGGTGTCCCGTAATGCTTTCGAATAGCGTCCATTTCCATGGTATCACTCAGGATAAGACCCTGAAAGCCCATCTCATCCCGCAGCAGGTCATGCATGATTCGGCGGGACATGGTCGCGGGGATGCGTTTCGGCTCGATCTGCGGGAAAAGAATATGGCTGCTCATTATCGCCGGAATGCCGGCGTCAATTGCTGCCTGAAAGGGGATCAGTTCATTCTTCCGAAGTTCCGCAAGACTTTTATCGATCAGCGGCAGACCGAGATGGGAGTCGACAGCGGTGTCACCATGACCGGGGAAGTGCTTTCCGCAGCACATCAGGCCGCTTTCCGCGTATCCGCGCACAGCAGCTGCTCCGAATTCGGCCACGCGCTGCGGATCGTCCCCATAACTGCGAGTTCCGATCACGGGATTGGCCGGATTGTTGTTCACATCCAGCACCGGAGCAAGATTCAGATTTACGCCGGTCCCGCGCAGCTGACGGGCAATGATCTGCGCCAGACAATACGCGGTTTCCGGTGTTCCTGCAGCTGCAGCTGCCATATTTCCGGGAACGTTGACCAGATCGGGAGACAGGCGGTGAACCATACCGCCTTCCTGATCAATCGTGATGAAAGCCGGATGCCCGGTCTCTTCCTGAATTAGCTCCTGAATATCCCGGCAAAGCTGACGCAGCTGGTCCGCATTGATAATATTCCAATAGAAAAGGATCACATTTCCGATTTTATATTTCCGGACCATATCGATAAAATCCTGCGTGAGCGTAGTTTCCCGAAAACCGAAAGCCAGGCGCTGGCCAATCATTGTCTGAATATCCACGATGAGCCTCCTTCTAATAAAGCCTGTATGCTTCCGCCCGAACTGCGAAGCGGGCACTTTCCGCTTCCGCGCGCCGGACCAGCTCGTCCGCGTCCCAATCCGTCTCAAAATCACGGTGTCCGCTCAGGTTGCTGATGTGCGGCGCAAACCCATCTGCGTAAGGAGCCAGATAGTAAAAATCCTGCGGATAAAGCGTCCGCAGCAGGTCCAACAGTCGGATCCCCAGTTCAAAGGCATTGACTTTTCTATAGTCCCTGACGTGAATATGGATCCCACCGCAATTTTCCCCTTCGAATTTGGAGCATGACGGCGTGAACCAGATCGGTGTGGAAATCACTCCCGGCAGGTTGAAGTCATTGAAAGCTGCGTTCAGCTTTTCCGCATGAATAAAAGGTGCGCCAATGATCGAAAACGGCGCGGAGGTTCCTCTGCCTTCCGAAATATTCGTCCCTTCAAACAGGCAGGTTCCCGGGTAGAGGAGTACGGTCTCAAAGGAAGGAACAGCGGGACTGGTCATCACCCAGACGCGGTTCCAGTCCGGGAACATCATCCCGCGGGTCAGCCCTTCACAGGTCACCACATGAAGATCACAGTTAAGATTCTCTTCTCTGTTGACCATCACCGCAAATTCACCGCAGGTCAGCCCATATTGAACAGGGATCGGGTAACAGGCGACGAAGTTTTCCATTCCCGGCTGAACCGTGTCCCCATAACAGCGGCTGCCCAGCGGG
Source organism: uncultured Leptolinea sp. (assembly GCA_964457635.1). Lineage (GTDB taxonomy): Bacteria > Chloroflexota > Anaerolineae > Anaerolineales > Anaerolineaceae > Flexilinea. Next base: position 28,866 of record CAYWGX010000003.1, on the reverse strand, counting down.
TTCGGTCGGTCAAGGACGATCACCCGTTTGCCGGCTTTTGCACAATCCTCCAGTAAATATTTCAGTGTGGAGATGAAGGTGTAATAGCGGCATCCGACATCCTGTATATCGTAAACAAGCGTATCAAAGGAATCGAAATATTTGGGATCGATCCGCTTTGATTTCTGATTGTAAAGGCTGACCGTCGGCAGGCCTGTTATTTCATCGAGCGCGTCATCGAAATATAAGGCTTCCGCTTTATCCCCGCGTACCCCATGCTCCGGACCCAGCAGCAGACGCAGGTCACAGAAATTCATCAGTTTTTCGATCGGGGCCCCGTAATCAAACGTTCTTGCTCCCGGTGCAGTCACCAGAGCAATTCTGCCTGCAAACAGGTCCCTGTATTTTTCTATACGGTCAATCCCGAATTCAAGCATCTTAAATCTCCTCGAGCTTACGAACGATATGCATTTGTTCCGGTGGAATCATGAAACACTCGCAGTATTGCGTTCTGCCCTCAATACCGCGCAGACGTTTGAGATGGGCATAGTATTCTTTATAGGCAAAGCTCGTACTTTCGACCGTAAAACGGTGATGATCGATCGCCTTGAACCAGAGCTCGTAGCCTGCACTGACATCCAGATAAACATAAGGTTTGAAATCTTCCGCGTCCTCCCAGTTTTCCGAGAAATACAACGTCCGGGCAAAATGACGGGGAAGCTCCCGTTTAAAACCCTCGATTGCCGCGTAAAACCAGGCATCCTGAACAATGCGGTGACAGGCTGCGTGATCCTTGTGCATGCTTTTGGCGTGGTGCGTCACAATAATGTCCGGCTTAACAGAGCGGATGATATCGCAGACCTCGAAGCGCACGGCATCATCATCCACACCCTGATGGACACCTTCTCGGTACCAGTCCACCGTGTATCCTTCGGCTGCCATGCGGGCTTCCTTTTCCTTCATTACTGAAGGATAGACGAAATCATCAAGATTCAGGTACATCGCCATTTCCTCAGTCACACTTCGATATCCGTTGTTCAGCATCCGGGCGTAAAGCGCCGTATCCGTCGGGATTCCCGGCATATTGTTATGCTGATGACCATCCGTTCCCGGGATGATCCATGGCAGACGGATCGGGTTGAAAAAGGTCACGGCAGCGACGCTCTTCCCTTTCGCACGGAAAGAATCCTCCAGCGCCCGCAGCAAAAGTGCGGTATTGTTTTCATTGTCATAATCCGGATCCAACAGCAGACAGCTGAGATATCCCCGCACATCTCCCTTCGCCAGGTCATCACCGGTAACGCCGTTGATAAACCCACAAACCTCACCCTCTTCTTCCAGAACAAAAGTATGTTCCGGCAAAAAGTAAGGATGACGCAAAAGCAGCCGGTCCAACCCGTCAGCCTCCTGCGGCGCATACCCAAAATCCCGTCCCGCGGTATTCCACAGCCGCAATACTGACGACGAATCCTCTTCCCGGTAATTTCGAATGATACTCATTAAAGTCAATTCAACCTCACAAAGTGAGACAATAGGAAACGTTCCTCTCGTCTCACTTTCTTCCTCATAAAGAGAAATGGCGGGGAAATTCCCCGCCTCTCTGTGGACCTGGGTCTTTCAACCAGCCCTTACCAGTAAATTTACCGGATTTAATACCGAGAGTATACAGGGTAATATGTATTCTGTCAAGTCTCAATATTTTTACCGTCTATCTGCTATCTCCTATATCCTATCTCCTATATCCTGCCAACTATCCTTTCACCGCTCCAATCGTAACCCCTTCAAGGAAGTACTTCTGCAAAGCGAAGAAGAGGATGAACATCGGCAGGGCGGAGAGGGTTGCGCCTGCCATCATGGGAGCGAAGAGAGTTTCGTTAGCGAACTTGAAGGTCTTCAGACCGACCTGGATCGTAAACATGGATTCCTTGCTGGTGACCAGAAACGGCCAGAAGAAGGTGTTCCAGGTGGACATAAAGGTATTCAGCGCCATCACCGCGAGCACAGTTTTCGAAAGCGGCAGGACGATGCGGACAAAGATCCCCATCTGCGTACAGCCATCCAGCTTCGCGCTTTCCAGCAAAGGGGTCGGGATGGATTGGAAAAACTGCTTCGCCAGAAAGATGTTGTAGGAAGTCACGATCCCCGGCAGGATCATGGCGGCATAGGTGTTCGTCATCTTCAGCTTGTTGGCGATCAGGATATACAACGGCACCTGCGTCACCTGATAGGGAATCATCATCGCCACCAGCATCAGCCCAAACAGCCATTTTCTGCCCTTGAAATTGATCTTGGCGAAGGCATAACCCGCCATGGAAGCAAAGACCACATTCCCAATCACGGTACAAGTCGCCACGATAAAGCTGTTGCCGATCCACTTCAGCGAAAAGGGACTGAAGTTGAAGAAGGCCCGATAGGAATCCAGCGTCCAGCGCCGGGGGAAGATGGAGCGGGTATCACCGGCAGTGGCGACTGCGGGGCCGAAGGATGACATGATCATGTAAAAAATCGGGAACAGGGTCACCAGGGCAAAGAAGATCAGCACCAATGCCAGCAGCAGATTGCGGAATACAGCTTTCTTTGGATTATCAAGATGTTTTGAATAAAGTCCGGTCATGGTTCCTCCTCAGTATTCCACATCAACGCCCATCAACTTGAACTGCAGCAGCGAAATCGCGGCGATGACGATCGCAAGCAGTATCGCCTGAGCACAGGCCAGACCGAATTTTGAATACTCAAAAGCGTTTTTATAAATCAGCAGCCCGATCATCGTCGTACTGTTATCCGGTCCGCCGCCGGTCATCATGAAGGCATTCTGGAACACCTGAAACGACCCGATCACACCGGTGACCAGCAGGAAGAGCGTCGTCGGCTTGCACATCGGGAACACGATGTAAAAGACTTTCTTGAAAAATCCGGCCCCGTCCAGCTCTGCGGCCTCGAACAGGCTGTTGTCGATCCCCAGCATGGCTGCGATATAGATGATGATGTTGCTCCCCTGTCCGGAAAGCAGTGCCATCAGCATCAGCGAAAGCATGGAAGTCTTACTGGAGGCCAGCCAGTTTTGTGTCGGGATATGAAAAAAAGTCAGGATCTGGTTGAACAACCCCGTTGGAGAGGAGTCATAGATCCACAGCCACACGACGGAAAGCGCCACACCGGAAGCGATCCCGGGCAGGTAATAAATCGCTTTAAAAACGGACTGTGTCCCTTTTTTGAAAGGAAGGATCATAATAGCAATTGAAAAAGATATGAGCAGGGACAAAGGAACCACCACGACGGTATAAACCAGCGTATTTCTGGCGGCTTTGAAGAAGAGCGCGTTTTTGAAAGTGTCCGTGTAATTTTTCCAGCCGATAAATTGGGAACCGAAGGGTTTATATTTCAAAAAACTGGTACGCACGGCGCTGAACACGGGATAAAGGGTGAAGATGATAAAGACCAACAGGGCTACGGAGATAAACAGCCAGCCCCAGCGGTCATCGGACGTGATCTTCAGCCTCCTTTTGATTTTGTTTCCACTCATATTTTCTCCAATAAACAGGACCGCCCTGTCTCTCGGCAGGGCGGTTTCCGGGTAAAACTCTCAATTACAGGGCGCCGAACACGCAGTCGGATTCGTCAAAAACTTCCAACGCGGCGGCTTTGATGGCATCGAAAGCTTCCTGAGCGGTGGCTTCGCCGGCAAGCAGTGCCTGGAACTTCGGGATGATGGTTTCATCCATCAGCAGCTTGGCATTCGCGGACTGTTCAGCAGTGACACCGGCAGGCGGAGCGACAACCAGGCTGATGGAACGGGCGGCAGCGGCAACGTTGCCTTCGTCCAAACCGGTCACTTCGTACTTCGGATAAGCTTCACGGCCGGATTCGCAGACGGGCTTCAGCAGCAGCGGAGCGTCAACGATGGCAGCGCGGTCGCCGGAGCAGAGGTAATCCAGGAAGGCGACAACGTTCTTCAGATGTTCGTCGGTAGTGTTATTGTTGCGCAGGGCAATCAAGCCGTCAACAGAACCGAAGCAGGATTCCTGCATTCCATCCATGGTCGGGACAGGAAGGAATACATAGTCAAGTTTGATGGAATCGGCGACAGCGGAACCGTCATTGGCATCGATCGCGGCATTGTTCTTCTTGATGTTCAGTTCGAACAGCGGCATGGCTTTCCCGAAGATCATAGCATTCCCGGTTTCGCACATGACCATGCGTTTGCCGGCTTCAACGCCGTAGTTCGGCATATAACCGGATTTGGTCATGGTTTCAACCGCTTCCAGGAGCTTGAGCATATTGTCTGAAGTGTAGGTGTATTTCAGGTCTTCGGTGAAGGCATTGGTGAGTTCCGCGGAAACACCGAAGATGTTCAGGAAGTCAGAGGCAGTGACACCGGCGTTAGCAAAGACAAAACCGAAAGTTGCATCTTTGGTGCCGTTCTTGATGACTTCCATGAATTCATCAAGGCTCCAGCCGTTGGCCTGGATGGAAGCGATATCCGCACCGGCAGCTTCGAGCATTTCCTTGTTGCCGCCGATAGCCTGAATGGTGATGTAAAGCGGCAGACCGTAGACATTGCCTTCGATGGACATGTAATCCAGTGCGTTCTGATCATAGTCTGCAAGTCTTTCGGGATCCAGGTATTTGTCGATCTCAATGCCGACACCCAGTTCCACATAAGAACCGATGGCGGAATAGGAGACTTCAGCGATATCCGGGGCTTCACCGGCGGCTGCCATGGTCTGCAGTTTGCCGTTGTGATCTTCCCAGGAGGTCTTTATTACTTCGATCTTGATATCAGGGTTGGCTTCCATATATTCAGCAGCCCAGACGTCAATGTCATCGAGATAGGTTCCCGAAACAGGCGGCACCATAACAGTGATGGTATCTTCTGCGGCAGCTGCACCGACAAACACGGTGAGCATCACCAAAAACATAAACATTACGAATTTTTTCATTTTTCCTCCAAAAATTTCAGGATTATTACTGATCCTTTAACATTATAAAAAACTTCATGTATGTGTCAACTGAATAAAGCATGTTTTCCCGATGATATATGTAATTAGTTGGCAGTTAATAGTTGGTAGTTCATAGTTAGTAGTTGAATAATGATAGAATGTTATAAGGTTACAAAAGGAGCCGGAATAATTTTTCAATCAGTATTTGGGTTAGGGAGTGGTTTTATGATCGTTTTGGGAATGATGTCGGGGACGTCCGGAGACGGGATCGATACGGTAATTACAGAACTGTTCGGCATTCCGCCGCAAATCGAATGGCGGATCCTGTCTTATGATCATGTACCTTTCAGCCCGGAACTCCGGGAAGAAATCTTTGCCTGCTTCCGGCCTGAAACCGGAACGGTCGACCGGATCTGCAAACTGAACTTTGCCCTTTCTGAGGCTTATGCAGAGGCTGCGCTGCATGCGATACGGTCTGCCGGCATGCAACCCAACGAAATCGATCTGATCGGCAATCACGGACAAACGCTCTGGCACATTCCGGCCGGTAACCCACAGGCTTCCACCCTTCAAATCGGCGACCCGGCGGTCATTGCAGAGCGAACCGGTATCCCGGTCGTCAGTAATTTTCGCACAGCGGATATGGCTGCCGGCGGCAACGGCGCTCCGCTGGTGCCTTTCGCAGACAGTCTGCTCCTGCGGAGTCCGGACAAAGTGCGTGCCGCCCAAAACATCGGCGGGATCGGCAATGTGACCTATATTCCCAAGGCAGGAGATCCCGTTCATCAAATCATGGCGTTTGATACCGGTCCGGGCAACATGCTGATCGATTATGCCGCGGGGGTGATCTCCGGTGGAAAACTCGTGTATGACCGTGACGCTGAACTGGCGGGGCAAGGAACCGTCAATGAAGATTTGCTGAACGAACTGCTGCAGCATCCGTATTTTGCCGGGAACCCGCCCAAAACCACCGGCAGGGAGACCTTCGGCATCCAATATGGACAGCAGATTCTTAAACGGGCCGCGGCTCTGGAAATCAGTGATCATGATTTACTGGCCACGCTGACCATGCTGACAGCCCGGTCGATCGCGGACGCTTACCGGGCATTCCTGCCGGAATTTCCGGATGAAGTGATCGTCTCCGGCGGCGGTGCACGCAACCCGCTGCTGATGCAGATGCTGCGGGAACTGCTCGCACCTGCAAAAGTCCTCATGACCGATGATTTCGGCATTCCGTCAGAGGCAAAAGAGGCTCTGGCTTTCGCGATGATGGCTTATGAAACCCGGTACCAACGTCCGGGCAATATTCCCTCAGCTACCGGGGCGCATCATCCCGTGATCATGGGATCGCTCACCTTCCCGATGACGGGAAAACAAAGCGCAGGTGAGCTGCCCATCACAGAAAAATACAATCAAAAATCTACGCGCATAGATGAAATGAGTCCACTTGGCCTGGCGCAGACTATCAATGATGAGGACTGCAAGGTGGCAGAAGCTGTCGGAACACAGATTCCCGCCATTGCAGCGGCAATTGAAGCAGTATCCGACCGGGTCTCCCGGGGCGGACGCATGATCTATCTCGGAGCGGGCACATCCGGCAGGCTCGGTGTCCTTGATGCCTCGGAAATGCCGCCTACCTACGGTGTCTCACCGGAGCTGGTCGTCGGACGAATCGCCGGCGGAATGAAAGCCCTGATCCACGCGGTGGAAGGTGCTGAGGATGATCCTGAGGGCGGAAAGAGAGATATTGAGGATCTTCAGATCAATGAAAATGACAGCGTTGTCGGGCTTTCCGCCAGCGGCAATGCACCTTATGTGATCGGAGGCCTGGAGGAAGCCCGCAGACGCGGCGCATTGACGATCGCAGTCGCCTGTAACCAAAAAGCTGCCATCGCGGGCATCGCGGATATCGCCATTCTGCCGGAACCCGGACCGGAGGTCATCAGCGGGTCCACCCGTATGAAGAGCGGGACCGCACAGAAGCTGGTGTTAAATATGCTTTCCACCGGTGTGATGATTATGCAGGGAAAAACCTACGGAAATTTGATGATCGACCTGGAAGCCAGCAACAAAAAACTGGTGGCCCGCAAACGACGGCTGACCGCTTCCGCCTGCGGAATTTCGGAAGAAGAAGCACAGGCGCTCCTGGACCGCTGCAGCGGAAATATCAAATGCGCGATCGTCGTCCACTACCGGAATGTGGAACCCCTGGAGGCAATGGGAATTCTCAATGAAGCAAAGGGATATGTGAAACGCGCACTATCCTGACACCGGGAACAGTCATCTTAATAAAATTCTGAAGCAATGATAAAATAAATTCAGGAGAAACAAATCATTTTATTAATCCCGGAAAGGAGAGATAAAAACATGGCAATCAGAATTCCAATCGGCGGTGAATTTTTCGACAAAATCATCAAAAACGGGTCCTACTATATCGACAAAACCGAATTGATATATGAGTTACTGACTCAGGATGATGTATCAGTTGCTTTGTTTACCCGTCCGCGCCGGTTTGGCAAGACGCTGACCATGACCATGCTGCAAAGCTTTCTGGATATCACACAGGACAGCCGGGAGCTCTTCAAAGGTTTATCAGTTTCAAAGCACGAGCAATTTTGCGATGATTGGATGAACCGGTATCCGGTCGTGTTTCTCACTCTAAAAGATGTGGAAGGGCTGAGCTACGACTCTGCCTACAGCAGTCTGGAATCACTGATCGCGCGCAGCTTTGGTGATTATTTCCGTCTGGAGAATGATGAACGCATCAACCCCGAAGACCGTGAAGCTTTTCACAATCTGATCTATAAATGTGCGAGTTCAGATGAAATCAAGAATTCACTGAGAACGATATCAAATGTGCTGAAAGCAGTATATGAAAAACCGGTCGTCCTGCTGATCGATGAATATGACGTACCGCTGGCCAAAGCCAGAGAGAACGGATATTACCCGCAAATGCTGGACCTGATGCGACGATTTCTCAGCTCAGGTTTGAAAACGAATAACAACCTGGCCAAGGCTATCCTCACCGGCTGTCTGCGAATATCGAAGGAGAGCATCTTCACAGGGGTCAATAATTTTGCATCTTTCTCTGTTCTGGATAAGTCTTTTTCCAACTATTTTGGATTCACACATGATGAAGTATCTGCCTTGCTGCACGCCGCAGAACGTGACGACCATTTGCAAATTATGAAAGAATGGTATGATGGATATATTTTCGGCAATACGCCGGTTTATTGTCCATGGGACGCAGTTCAATATGTCGCGAACATTATAAAATTTCCCAATGACAAACCAAAAAACTATTGGAAAAATTCCAGCGGCAACGGGATCATACGGGAATTCGTGGAAGATGACAACTTCAATGTAAACGATAAATTTGAAACACTGCTCAACGGAGGAACGATCACACAAAAAATTTCCGATGAGCTTACTTATGACAAGCTGAAATTTTCCGAAGACAACCTGTGGAGCGTGCTGGTCATGACAGGCTACCTCACCAAGGCAGACCCCGAAGAAGATGGCGATACGGTTTCCCTGCGGATTCCCAACGCCGAAATCGCCACGATCTTTGAAGAAACTGCCGTATCCTGGTTCAGTGAGACACTTGACACCGAAAGGCTGAACTCCCTGATGAACGCGCTCTGGAACGGTGATGAAGCTGCCGCTTCAGAAATCTTTTCTGACATGCTGTTCGATACCATCAGCTATATGGATTATCACGAGGATTATTATCACGCCTTTCTGGCAGGTGTCTTTGTCGGGCGCGGATATGGTGTGGAATCCAACAAAGAAAAGGGCCTCGGACGGCCCGATATTTTCCTGACCGACAGAAAGAACCGCCGCGCAATGCTCATCGAGGCGAAAAAATCAAGATCCGAAGAGCGGATGGAACAGGACTGCCGGGAGGCCCTGGCACAAATCGACGAACAGCAGTACGCAAGACGACTGAAAGGATACCGCCAGGTGATGCGTTATGGTGTTGCCTTTTTTGAAAAACAGGCACTGGTGAAAAAAAGTGAGGAGTGAGAAGTGAGTAGTGAGTAGTGAAGAGTAAGCAGTCATTACCGACCGCTGCCCACTGCCTACTTCTCACTTCTCACTGCCTACTGCCCGTTTTTCTCTTCCAGTCGATTGCCGATCACAGCACGCAGCACACTGAGCAGAAAAGCACCGAGAGCCACCAATGCGCTCTTCCAGATCACGTCTGCCGGCGCGGGATTTGCGTACCGCAGGGAAAAACCGGTGATAACGCTGATAACCCAGGCAAAGAAGAAGTGGAAGAGGTAGATCGTCAAATCCTGCCGGGGCTTCTGTCGGAACTGCCGTCGGCTGCGGTGCAGACTGCTTTCCGCCGCAGGCACAAAGGCTAAAAACAATGATAAAGATCAAAAGAATAAAAGATAATTTTTTTATTGAAAAAACTCCTCAAACAAAATTGATCCGGTAAATGATCCATTTCTGTAAATTATCAATAATTATACTATCACCGAATCCGGACAAGCCGGAAGTGGTCAGTTATCAGTTATCAGTTGAACAAGGTGCCGCTTTGCGGCTTTATTATATAAAACAGGTTCTTGAAAAAATTACCATTTTGTACAGAGTTTTTTACTTAAGAGCCTAAATTCTGACAACTGAAAACTGGAAACTGACACCTGGCCTAACCCAACTTGAATCCGTTTTCCTCCAGCAACACAATTACTTCATGGTTGACTTTGCGCCGCACCACGCGGGAATGACGCTCCAGACATTCACAGCTGATATGGAGTACCTTGTTTCCAAAATCCGTTCCCCAAACCCCTTTGTAATAAGGCCCGCTGATGATTTCCGGAATACGCTGACTGATTAATGGCATCTCACTGATCAGCAATTTTTCCGCATCAATCAGCGAACCTCCCGGCGCCAGCTTATATTCCAAAGTGAGCCAGGTATTCATTTTCGACATATTCAGCACGTTTTTCACGTTCTGGTTCCCGAAAATCTTGATATTGTCTCCCAATCCCAGGACTTTTGTTGAACGCACACCGATCTCCTGAACGATTCCCTGAAATCCGTTGATATCGACATAATCACCCACCTGGAAATCACCCTCAAAAATAATGAAGATGCCGGCCAAAATATCCGCCACGATGTCTTTGGACCCCAGTGAGATCGCCAGCGATATGATCCCGATAGAAGTCAGCTGGAAGGTCGTATTCATGCCCAGGAACCCCATAACCAGGTAGATTCCGCCGAGGACCGTCGCATATTGAAGCAGGCTGAAAGTCAAGCGGCAGATAGTTTCACCTTTTGCATCCAGAACCGCACAAAGTATCCGCAGCATGATGTTTTTGAAGAAGATAAAAATCACGAAAGCGAAAATCACGATCAGAGAGGCTGCCAATCCCAGCAGGTTCAAGCCATGTTTCCAGTTTCCAAACAGAATGAAAGTGATCGTGCCATCATATGCCTTTCCATTGCTTTTCGAGACAGAATAAGACAGTGCCGTAAACAGCAGAACGAGGCCAAGAAAAACCTGAAGAAAAAGCTGTGTTTTCTGCTCCGGAGCCAGGAGCCGCCAACGGTCGATCAACCGAACAGGTTCATCATTATCATCATTCTTTTCAACAATGTCATCCAGCGAATCCATGTCCAGTGATTCAGATGTCCGGACGTCCTCTTTCAGCCGTGCTGCGGCTTTGAAGGCCTCAGCCGAATAAGGTCTCAGCATGAAAAAGGAAGTAAGGGAAATGATGATCAGGAAACCGACGGCACAGATACCGGCAAAGGAAAATGAATATTGCAGGACCTCTCCGGCTTCCGTCAGATAATAAGCGATATAATTCTCATCAGTGTCATATGGTCCGTAATAACGAACATTATCTACAAGAAAAGTATCCAGATCCAAATCTTCCGGATTTCCTTCCTTATAACCCAGTTCCGGCAGAAATTCGGAAACCAGTCTCGGAGAACTCGAATAGATCACAGTACTGTCAGATATATCGAGCACGAGACAAAGATTCCCTTTCGGGGTAGCATTTTCCAGAAAATCCCTGATGCTGCGTTCATCGGCACTTTGCCAGGTGTTTTCCGCATCGATCGCGGCAAGCAGCACACCGTATCCTTCCTCATCACCAAACAATACAGGGGTACCGATGAGCTGCGTTTTTTTCCTTAGAAACAGGTCTTCATCTGCTTCAAGGATCAGTGTATCGGTACCTTTCAACAGGTTCTCAAAAGCTTTGAGTTTTTCCGTTTTCAAAACCGAATAACCGATCACGCCATTGCTGCTTACGGTCTCATCGCCGTTGGGATCAAACAGCATAAGGTATTCGGTCCCGATCAATCTATTGATTTCATAAAGGTGATCCGAGCTCCGCAGTCTCTCATTTAACGAAAAAATCAACGCAATCCGTTCAAGAAAATAAACTGCCCAATCTTCCTCATTCTGCTGTGCAGCAGAAACATCTGAGGTATTTGCTTTCAACCGTCCCATAACCGTATTCAAAGCTTCCCTGTTGGATGAAGATTCACGATATAAACTGCCCAGCGACTGGTAAAAAACAGCCAGCACAAACATCACGATTCCCCCTACCAGCGCAATGGCATAAGCACGTTTGCGCAGGGCTGATGGACGGTAAGCAGCCATTTGCTCAAGGAGCAGCTCATTGTCCCGGACATAGGTCTGATGCCAGTACAGCCACAGAATAACGATGATTCCGGTAATCAGTGTCAGGAATACGATCAGAGCTACACTGGTAAGCATGTAAACCAAATCATTTTCCATGGGGGTAAGAATGATCGCCATATCAGCTTCACCCAGGAAATTGAGCTCCTTAAACGTACTGTTATAGGTCTTTCCCCGATAATTCAGAAAAGATGGTTTTTCCTGAAGAACTTCTTTTGTAATGCCAAAATCCTCCGGAGAGATCCCGGTTAAATCCTCTTCTCCCGGCGCGATCAAAAATTTGAATTGATCAGCCTTCGCGGTGAATTTTCTGACATCATTTTTCCGGATCGAAGGAGGTATGGAGACAACAATCAGCTGACAGCCATAGGATTTTTCAATTTCTGAAATCGTCTCATTAACCCGGGATGTTTTTACTATCGAATCACTTATTTCTTTATATGCAGTCAGGTCAACATAATAGTAGTTTCCGCCGATTGGAGAAACAAAGACAACAAAAGGAGCTTTTTCCCCGTCAGGACCTGAAATAAGCTGTTCATCCGCATAGATTGCATCGGTCAGGTCAGCCGGATCGATCTCAGGCAGGAATTCCGCACCTTCCGGATAGATTACTTTCCCATCTTTGAGCTGAAATACAAACCCATCATCAAAAAGTATGGGCCCTTTATATTGGCCGTTCTCCATATATTCTTTCAGCATCAGCCCCATCAGCCTCGATACATTTGCCAACCTGTTAAGAAATGCATCATATACTGCAGTGTAATCATTTTCCATTACTTCCAGCGTCTTTTGAACACCATCAACTTTCAGACGTGCCCTCTCCCCGCTCCGTTCATACAACGCCTGATAGCTCACGACAGCCACCCCCGCTGCAAAGACCAATGACAGTATCAAAAGGATCAATATACCAAAGATGGGTTTACGAATCTTCAACGGACACGCTCCCTTATTGCTTTATCTTCATCACGATCTTATTTCCAAGCACAGGATCATTTTCCATGCTGTAGGTCATTTCGGAGACAGCACTCTTCAGCACAGCAAGAGAGAGCTGATCTCCCTGTCTGGTCACGTCATAGGTACCGCCGTTATAGAGGACAGTCACCACCGCGCTTTCCTCTGCCGCGGAAAATTCTACCGTGACCCGGATCTTCGGATCTTTGAGCACCTGGACCAGCTGGTTATGAACCAATTCTTCAAATGCCAGCTGAATATGCTGTGCCATCTTTGTATCAATCTGGTTTTTGCCGCTGTATTGGTTTATCTGACTGACAACATTGAGAAAGTCGTAATCCTTACTGGAAATTTCGATCTCCAGCACCTTCAGCTTGCGGATGAAGCGGCGGGTGTTCTCCTTCTGAGGATCATCAAAGATCTGTTCCGGAGTTCCGTCTTCATAGATACCGCCCTCATCCATGAAAAAGACCCTGTTGGAAATAGCCTTCGCGAAAGTCATTTCATGGGTGACGATCATCAGTGTTTTCCCGGTTTTCGCCAAGTCACGGATAACAGCCTGAACCTCACCCACCATGGTCGGGTCCAGCGCACTGGTCGGCTCATCCAGCAGGATGATATCCGGATCCATAGCCAATGCCCGGGCAATGGCGACACGCTGTTTCTGCCCTCCGGACATCTCGTCCGGGTAGTTGAAGGCTTTCTCTGCCAGGCCGACCGTCCGCAGCAGGCGCATGGCATCATCGTAAGCTTCCTGCTTTGATTTTTCCAATAGATCCATTGGAGCCAGCATGACATTCTCAATTGCTGTCTTATGTCCAAAAAGATTAAAGGACTGAAACACCATGCCCATTTTCTGCCGGACTTTCCCGAGGTCGGTCTTCGGATCGGTAACATCCTCATCATCGACCCAAATATGTCCGGCAGTAGGTGTTTCCAGCCGGTTGATACAGCGCAGCAGGGTACTCTTCCCGGTCCCGGAAGGACCGATGACTGCAATAACATCTCCATCATTGATGGTAACCGACACATCCTTCAAGGGAATGGCATTCGGATATTCTTTTCTGAGGTGCTCAATTCTGATCATGGGTATTCACTCCTTTCAGGATGGTTTTACGGGAACGGCGCTTGGGATCAATATTAGACTGAATGATCCTGACGCACAAACCCAGCAGCATTTCCAGCAGAAAATAGATGACAGTCACCGCGATGAGCGGGAAGAAGGCTTCATAAGTACGGCTGCGGACGATATCGCCCATCTTCGTCAGGTCCTGTACGGCGATATAACCGACGATCGCCGTACCCTTCAGCAGACTGATGATCTCACCTTTGTAGGCATCCATCACGTGCGGAATGGCCTGCGGCAGGATGATGCGGAAGAATGTCCGGGCGTTGGAATAACCCAGGGCATAGGCAGCTTCATACTGTCCGCTGTCCACAGCGCCGACGCCCATCTTCAGCAGACCGAAAACGGCTGCCCCGAAGGTCAGTGTAAAACCGATCACCGCGACCGCGATGCCGGAAATCGAAATCGAACCGAAGACTACATAGAAGAGGATCATCAGCAGAACCACACCCGGCATGCCCTGAACCAGCCACATACAGATCTTTGTGATGAAGTTGGCGATCGGGTTTCCGTTGCGGCACAACATGAATAACAGGAATCCCAGCGCTGTGCCGAAGAGGATCGAGAGAATGGTGATCAACAACGTATTGCCGACCCCTTCCAGGAAGAGCTTCCAGCGGTTTTCCCGGATGAAAGTCCTTTCAAAGCTGTCGGAGATCGATTTCAACATGATTGAAATCCCGCCCGGTTCCTTCATGATGCGCACCATAACAACGATCCCATCTTCAATATCGGGATCGGAGAACAGGACGATCTCCTTTCGTTCCTCTGTGATGGTGATGCCGGAAGCCGCGAAATCATACTTGCCTGCCTGTATGGCGGGCATAAGCGCCGTGAAGTTCATGACATCCACGTCCAAAGCGTATCCGTATTGCGCACAGAAGCGGGCTGCAACTTCAACGTCATAGCCGACGGTCACCCCGTCCCTCACATAATCGAAAGGCGGGAAATCCCCTTCGGTGACAAACTTCAGCCTTCCATTAATATCCGGCAGATTTGCATAGTCCGTCATCACTTTCTGTGACTCATCCGCACCGGACCATACAGCCTTCAGACGGTCAAGTTCTCCGGAGGTGCGCAGACCGCTCAGAAACTCGTTCATCTGCGACCGAAGCAGTTCCCCTTTTTCGGTCTTCGGGAACACAAAGGCCGTCGGGATCGTATCGAGAACCTCATTGACGATAGTAAATTCCGCGTTTTGCTGATGGAAATTGCTGAAAACCATTTCGGTAGTCGGTACACCATCAACTTTCCCTTCTCGTAATGCGGTCGTCTCATCCGTGAAATTGTTGAAATAGAGTATTTCCGCGTTGGGAATTTTCTCAGAGCTGACCTGGTCGAAAATCGTCCCCATTTGGACACCGATCTTCTTTCCGGAAAGATCTGCAAGAGAAGCATATTCACCCGCCGGGTAGGACGTTGTGAGCGAAGTGTTTTCCGCTGCGGACGCAGGCTGCTGCACCTGTTTCAAGACAACCATAACAGTGCCGCCATGGAAATAGGAATCAGAGAAATCGATGTTTTCTTTCCGCTCATCGGTTATCGTCAGACCGGCGGCACCGATTTCATATTTACCGGCCTGGATGGAGGGCAGAATAGAGTCAAAGCTCATGTTGATGAGCTCCAGCCCATAACCATAAGCTTCACAAAAATGAACAATGACATCGATCTCATAGCCAACGATTTCGTTGTGGTATATAAAAACGAAAGGCTCATATTCCGGGTTGGTCGCCAGATGAATGACGCCATTCGGAGCAGGGAATGCCTTGTAATCGGCAAGCTTCCAACCGCTTTCATCACCATGGATCCATTTGTCTTCAATTGCAGCAAGCGTGCCGTTAGCTTTTACCTGTTCGAGAAATTCATTGAATTCAACCTGAAGTTTATCGCCTGTCTCATTATCCGGGAAAACATAGGCAAAGTCATAGATGTCCAGATAGTCCGGGATGTAAGTGAGACTCGAATTCTGCTGCATTTCAAGCTGGACCACCGGCTCATCAATGGCGAAGCCATCGATTTTCCCGCTCTGCAGTGCACTGACCAGATCGGCTTTGGTGTTGAAATAGAGAATTTGTGCATTCGGCACACTATTTTTAACCATATCATCAAAATTGGTCCCGGTCTGCACACCGATCTTTTTTCCCTCCAGTTCCGTCAGATTCTGATATTTTCCGGCGGGCAATGCGTTATCAGAAATATTCGCAGAAGCATCTTCTTTCAGGATCGCCATCACCGTCCCGCCGGAGTAGTTCGGTTCAGAGAAATAAACACTCTCTGCACGTTCCGCGGTGATGGTGATGCCGGCGCCGCCGAAATCAGCTTTTTCGCTTTTCACCGAAGGCAGGATGCCGTCAAAACTCATGTCGATGATCTCCAGACCGTAGCCATACGCTTCACAGAAGCGAGCGGCGATGTCGATGTCATAACCGACGACCTCGTTGTTGTAGATAAATGTAAACGGCTGGTAGAGCGCTTCCGTGGCCATGGTCAGTGTACCATTGGGCGCCGGGAAGGATTTATAATCCGGAATGGACCATTGGCTCCCGTCCGGGTTCATCCATTTGCTCTCGATCTCTGCCATGGTTCCGTCGGCTCTGATCTGTTTGATATATTCACTAAACTGATCACTGAGTTTCTTACCCTTTTCATCTTTGTTGAAAACATAGCCGAACTCAAACTCTGATAAATATTCCGGGATGTAATCCAGCCGTTCATTCTCGTACATCTGCGCCTTGATCACCGGTTCATCCACCGCGTAGCTGTCGATCTTGCGGGTCATCAGCGAATTGATGAGGTCCGCTTTGCTGTTCACATAGATGATTTCCGCATTGGGCAGGCGATTCATGATCATTTGGTCAAAGGCCTGACCGGTCTGAACACCGATTCGTTTCCCGTTCAGATCATCCAGAGTGATGGAGCGTTTTGCTGCTGATGCTGGAGAGGACGCGATGCCTGTCTGCATATCAGAAGCGCGTACAGCAAAAACCACCCCGCCGGAATAGTCCGATTCGGAGAAGTGGACGTTTTCCGCCCGCTCTTCCGTAACGGTGATGGTGGCGCAGCCGAAGTCATATTTACCGGACTGCACGGAAGGCAGAATGGCGTCGAAAGCCATATCTTTGATCGCAAGCCCGTACCCGTACTGCTCGCAGAAACGGGCAGCGATATCGATCTCATAGCCGACAATTTCTTTGTCGCTTATATAGGTGAAAGGCGGATTCAACGCTTCTGTGGCAAGCTTCAGTGTACCGTTCGGTGCGGGGAAATCCTCATAATCCGGCAATTCTTTTTCGTCCTCATCAGCACCGAACCAGATATCGGCGATTTCCTCAAGTGTGCCATCCGCTTTGAGCTGCATAAGGAATTCACTCAGCTGATCACGCAGCTTTTCTCCGTTTTCATCTTTGCGGAACACATAAGCAAAATCGAAGGGATCCAGATATTCCGGTATATAGGAAACCTTATCATTTTCCCCCATGATATAGCGGATCACCGGTTCATCGATTGGGAATCCGTCGATCTTGTTGCTTGTCAGTGCGGCAATAAGATCCGGAATTGAGTTGTAGTATGAAATCTTTGAATCCGGCAGATTTGATTCCACAACAGGGGCAAAGCTGGTTCCGGTTTGAACGCCGATACGCTTCCCGTTCAAATCAAACACTGTCAAACCGGATTTTTCCGTTTCGGGAACGGATGGTGTCTCATCCATCTGCCCGGGTACACTTCTGACCACCAGAACAAAAGAGGCAGGTAAAGATGGCACAAAATCGACAGTTGCTTTACGTTCATCAGTGATAATAATCGATCCACCACCCAGCTTTGCCTTTCCTGATTGTACGGCAGCTAAAATTGCGGATAGATCCATGCCCGTGAATTCAACATGAACATCCAGCTCCTTTGCCATCAGCAGTATAATTTCGACATCTAAACCGATCAGCTGTCCGTTTTCACCGACATAACTCATCGGTTCCACCGTATCGACCACTGCCGCTGTTACGGTTCCGTTCAAGCCCGGCCAGTCCTGTGCAGGGACTGTCTTCAGACTGTCATCCGATCCGGTCCATTTCTCCCAGATAGCCTGCAGGGTCTCTTCACTGATAGAATCATAAGCAGCCTGCCATTTTTCACGATCCGGATCCCCTTTTTGGAATGCAAAACCGAATTCACCATCCCGAAGGCTGTGCGGGAACAGTGTAATTTCGGAATTGCGGTTAATGGAAAGCTTTGCGACGGCATTATTGGATAGAGCCGCGTCTGTTTTCCCGGATGTCAGTGCCAAAATAATATCCGGCATGGTATTGAAGTAAGAAAACATGGCAACGTCCGGCACCTTACTGCGGATCATCTCTTCAAAAGGCGCACCTGTCAGCATCGAAACGGTTTTGCCGCTCAGGTCGGAGAATTCATTGTATTCAGGAACCCGAATGTTGTTTTCGATATCATCCGCATTGAAGTTTGATTGTGAAGGAACCTTGCTGACGCCGTCCTCATCCAGTACCGCAATTACCAGACCGCCGCGGTAGACGGGTTCGGTAAAGATCACACTTTCCGCCCGTTCCGGTGTGATGGTGAAATTGCTGGCTGCAAAATCATTTTTTCCGCTGACTACTGCGGGAATAATAGACGAAAAAGTCATCGGTTCAATTTCCAGCCGGTATCCGTATGCTTCACAGAAGCGGGCTGCAATATCCACATCATAACCGACGATACGGTTATGAAACATCATGACAAACGGAACCTGAGAAAGGTCCGCAGCCATGTGGAGCGTTCCGTTTATATCCGGAAGATTCTTATAATCCAAAACAGACCATTTGCTTTCATCACCTCCGAACCAGATATCGTCGATTTCAGCGATGGTTCCGTCCGCCCATAGATTTTTTACAAATTCAGCATATTGATCGGCAAGAGTCTGTCCCTCTTTGTTTTTTGGGAAAATCGGCGCGTATTCCGATGGAAGCAGGATCCCGTCCAAAATTCTCAGATTCGGCACATCAGCCTGCATATATTTGAAAACCGAATCATCATAACAAATCGCGTCAATTTTTTTAGACTGCAATGCAGGCAGCAGATCCGTTATTGTATCAAAGTAAAAGACTTCCGCATGCGGAAGGTTTCCTTCAATAGAGGGACCGCCCACCGAACCGGTCAGTGTGCCGATACGTTTCCCGTCCATTTGCTGCCATGAGGTGATGACTTCATCCTCGGCAAATCCCGCATTAAAGCAAATTACCAGTATCAGAATGACCAAAGACAAAAGATAACGTCTCATGCTGCTTCCTTCCAACAATAAATAATAATTCATAGATCCAAAGTCCAATCTGTGAAACTATTTTACCTCTGAATAACCTGAAGTGGATGATACAACGTCTGATTTCTTATTCTGTTGAATCCAGAAAGTCAATGTCCGCCGGGGTCAGCGGGTTGGCAGCCGCCCGGATGTTCATCCGCATCCGTTCAGGAGAAGTGGTGCTGACGACCGCAAACAGATTCATCCCACTGCCGAAAATATAGCGCATGGCAATCTCGGAAACCGTCACATCATATTTTTCAGCCAGAATCTCCGCCCGCTGCAGAATCCGCATATTATCTTCGTACAGATAGCCTTTCTGCGCATAAATATCCAATATTTGCCGGGCTGTATCATAATCAAAGGATTTGAAGCGTCCGCTGAAGAAACCCCGTCCCATGGAGGAATAGGCGAT
This sequence comes from uncultured Leptolinea sp., assembly GCA_964457635.1. Classification (GTDB taxonomy): domain Bacteria; phylum Chloroflexota; class Anaerolineae; order Anaerolineales; family Anaerolineaceae; genus Flexilinea. Next base: position 9,504 of record CAYWGX010000003.1, on the reverse strand, counting down.
AACAGGCATTTGATTTTCCGTATACCATGCCCGTGCAACTTTGTTTTCCGGGCCCGAAACCGTCACACAGCCGCCACCGAAAGGATCGGCAAGCTGCCGGGCAAGCCCATAATTGGGGCTGGAAATGGAAAACGGAACAAGCCCGTGGGATAAAGCGTAACGATTCGCAGCCTCAATGCGCCGATGCGTCCAATTAGAGACACCGAAAACCGTGATTTTTCCCATCTCACGATATTCATTCAGCGTATCAATAAACTCTTCGATCGGCGTGTCGGGATCATCCCTGTGCAACAGATAGAGATCGATATGATCCGTACGCAGCGCTTCCAGGCTTTGCCGCAGTTGTTCGGAGATCACCTGCCGGTTCACCTGCACCACGCCATTCCGGATATCGCCGCATTTGCTGAGCACTGTCACCTGTTCCCGGCAGCCGCGATCTTCCATCCATTTTCCCAATACCTCTTCAGCTTTCCCGTAACTGCGGGCGCAGTCAAAGGCATTAATGCCGAGAGAAAGCATGCTGTCCAGCAATTCGGGAGCCGCAGAGCCATCCGTATTTACCGGCGCTATTGCAGTCCCGAAAAACAATCGGGAAACGGATTGCTTTAATCCGGGAATTTTTTCCATTGGAACAGGTCCGCTGATTGGTTCGTCCATGATTTGATCCTTTTCTGCATCCGATGTACCGGATAAAAGTAACTGCAAAGGTATGATTTAAAGCCACTCTGATTTCTAATAAACAAATTGAATATTGCAAAATTTTGAGAGCTTTGATATAATTTTATCATTGATTCTTGTGGCAGAATGATTTCTGATATCATTAGAAAGGTATGACAAAAAATGGCAGAAAAGCTGTTTAATAAAGGTGATGTGATTTTCCGTGAGGGTGATTCCAGTGATGGATTTTATCAGCTCAAGAGCGGAGCAGTCGGTGTTTATGTCAATTACGGAACCGATGAGGAACTCAAGCTTCGTGAGTTGACACCTGACCAGGTCTTTGGTGAACTGGCCGCTTTGGAAAGCCGCCGCCGCAGTGCCACGGTCGCTGCAGCTGAAGACAACACAAAGGTGGAATTCATCCCGGACAATGAATTCGAAGCCTTCTTTGAGAAAAATCCGGATCAGATCATACAGGTCATGCGGCAAATCAGCGGAGAGATCCGTGAACTGACCAAAGATTACAACGAAGTCAACGCTGCTCTTGATGATCTGAAGAACCCGAATCCGAATCCGAAACCGCTGAACGAGAATCTTTTCGCAAAAATCAAAAAGTTCCTCAGCGGCAGCAAAGCTGAACAATCCGTTGCAGAACTCGAACAGGCAGATCACGCCAAAGGCTATACCACAGACAAGGTAAACTCTTATCCTAAGGGAACAGTTATCTTCCGCGAAGGAGAAGCGGCAAACTGTATGTATGATATCCACTTCGGCCGGGTCGGCATATATACCGGTTATGGCACAGCGGATGAAAAACTGCTCACCGAACTGTTCCCCGACAAATTCTTTGGTGAAATGGGCATGATCGATGCGGAACCGCGCAGCGCAACCGCTGTCACCATGATGGATGGCACCACATTGGAAACCATTTATCCCGAAGATTTGACAGTACTGATGGAGAAAAATCCGCTCAAGGTGGATATGATCATGCAGCATCTTTCCTACAGGCTCAGAAAGCTAACCGTTGACTATACGAACGCCTGCAAAGAATTAGCAGCACTTTCCAACTGGAAGTAAAACTTCATTATTTATCACTGACAAAAAACTGCGTATGTTTGTATACGCAGTTTTTTGTCAGTGTCTCTGTGTTCGGCTGCCCAACGAGTTGATCCATTCCGTGAAGCCTTCCGGACGCATCGTAAAGGCAAGAATATAATCTTCATTCTCTTTTCCCGTGACTTTCGCGTACAGGTCAATATCCATGTCAAGGAACAGATTGTCCGAAATGTTCAGCTCAAATTCAGTCCGGAGCAGGGCAAAATGCTGATTTACGGAAACGGCGGCCAGGGAACCGGGATGGGTTTCCTTACTAACCATTTTTCCATCCAGCAGACTGAAGGTCATCCTGTATTCCGAGGCAAATTTCCGCCAGTGCATGACCTGACCGCCCACAGTCAATTGATGTGTTCCGATTCCCCGGACACCATAAACCGTCAGGGGCTGAGCGGCTCCTTTGAAAAGAATGCTGTTTTGAGAAATCACAGACAATTCCTCACCGGCTAAAGCTTTCGTGTGTTCGGAGACAAAAATCTGACCGCCGATCGTCAGGCTCTCGATCCTCCCGGCAAGATTGACCGTATAGCCCATAACACCATACTTCATTTTCTTCATGGATCCGATATTTCCGACAACCGCCATTCCGGAATTGATGCCGATTCCCATCTCCATAACGAGATCGGAATAGCCTTTGTCCAGGTTCTTTTTATTGCTTTCATCCAGGGCATTCTGCATTTCCACCGCACAAGCCACCGCATGAGCGGCATGATCCGGATCATCCTGCGGAGCACCGAAAACGACAAAGATCCCGTCGCCAAGGAATTCAATGACAGTACCTCCGAAACGGTCAATCACTGCAACCATCTTCTCAAAATAATGGTTCAGCACTTTGATCATTTTTTCAGGGGTAAAACCGGCGCTCATCGCTGTGAAACCCCGCAGATCACTCATCAGGACTGAAATCTCTTTCAACTCACCGCCCTGCCTGGAACCTTTTGGATCATTCAGTACGAAATCAGCAATTTGCGGAGATGTGTAACGTTCGAATGCGGCATTCACCTTCATTAACTGGGTCAGATCACTGATGACGATCACAAATATTCCCTCTTCATCGTCGGGTGTGTAGGAAATGTTGACCCAAAGCTGTGAGATTTTCCCGTCTCTGTTCACGTATTCGACCAGCTTCTGCTGCGTATTCGCCAGATGCAGAAGAGCATCAGTGAAGAGCTCCACCAACTTGTCATTCCGCTTCACAAGAGGGATGGAGGCGAAGATACGTTTTCCATGATAATTCTCCGGCGAGATCCCGAACAATTCCGCAGCTGCCGGATTGATATACAGCAGAGCGCCGTTTTTGCGGGTCATGCACACCGCATCATCCATCCGGTCAAAAATAAAGGCTACACTTTTCTCATTTAAGACTTCATTCATATTTGTTCACCCGCCGCCCATTATATAAACTCTATAAATCTAATTATATTTCAGGATTTTGGCAATATCTTCCAAAAGCGGCAGTCCGTGATATTCCGGGCGGGTATATTCGATGACCCAGGCAGCATCCGGAACGGTTTCCCGCAGAAAGGGCAAAAGACGATTAAAATCGACCGTTCCGTGATCCAGCCGGTTATGAAGGTCATGAACTCCGTCATTGTTATGCAAATGAAATCCTCTGATCTGATCTTTCAGGTCCGTGACAATTTTGTAAAGATCCCAGGAATTGGCATTGGCATGACCGATGTCGATCAGCACATCAAACTTCCGATCCCGGCACAGGTCCGTGAACTCAGCCTGGTCCAGCAGCTTCCATCCGTCCGCATCCGTCCCCGTGTTTTCCACCAGAAGACGAACATCCGGGAACAGCTCGTGCATTTCATCCAGGTTTTCGAGAGACGTTTTTAGCATCTCATCTTTTTTTTCAGCTGTGACGGGACAGTTATTCAGATGATAAACCATCTCCGCCGGGTGCAGAATTTGGGCATACTTCTGCGTCAGGCGGATATGGTACATACTTTCTTTATATTCAATGCTGCCTTTCGGTCCTGTATGCTCCACACCCCAAACCGGCTCATGGAAAAACAGCTGCCCTTCAGAGAACAGCTCAAGATTGTTTTTCAGGTTTTCCTCAAACGCCATCAGGTCAAACATCGGCAGCAATTCAAAGCCAATCTGCAGACCGTATTTGTCCCGATACAGTTTTGCTTCTTCCAACCGGCAGCGCGGAAGTACACAGGTATCGATCAACAAATTCATTTTCTCATACCTCGCAGAAAATGTGTTTGCTGCTTTATATTATAAAGGGACATCTCTGCAATACCGCCTGCAAGGTAATAGAAACGTCCCTTTATTATTCTCACTGAATCTCTTCAGATTTCTTCAGAGCTTTTTGACCAGCTCAGCCATTTCCAGTGTGCAGTCAGCAGCCTGCGGAAATTCTCCGGTATGTTCCCAGAAGGCGTGAGCCATACCCTTGTAGCAAACAAAACAAACAGGGATACCGGCTTCTGTCAGCTTCTGCCCAAACAATTCAGCCTGGATGCGCAGATAATCATATTCTCCGATGGCAATAAAAGTTGTCGGGAAACAACTATAATCATCCACTTCTCCCACTGAGAACCGTGTATCGTGAATCTGTTCCGGGGTTTCCACATAGAGTTGGGAGGTGAACGGGACCATATTGCGGATATCATTGATGAACTCCATCTTGATATCCACGTCATCGGTCAGATCATATTGCTCCAAACTCCATCCGAGTTCCTCTTCACTGTAGTTGAACGCAGCAGGATAAAGCAGCAGCTGGAGTTTGATGATCTTCTCTTTATCCAACACACAGCAGGCAGCGGAAAGGTTTCCACCAGCAGAATCTCCAGAAACAGCGATTTTTTCAGGGTCAGCGCCAAGTTCCGAAGCATGAGCATGCACCCAGCGAACAGTCTGATAGCATTGATTGACATGGGAAGGAAATTTGTGCTCCGGTGCCAGGTCATAGTCAACAGAAACAACGACCGCATCAGCAAGATCGGCAAGTTCCTTACACGCATTTTCAATCACACGGGCTGTACCGCCAAAGAAACCGCCCCCATGAATGTAGACAACAACCGGTTTCGGTGAAATACCTTTAACCGGCGTATAGATCAGTACAGGCAAATCTCCTGCGTCAGTCGTAATTACACGCACTTCCGTTGTTATATCATGGCTCCGATCAACACTTACACAGCCCATCGCTGTCCGGATCGCGTGGATTTCAGCTTTTGTCAAGTGGGCAGGGTCCTTGATGTTCGGTCCGGTAGGCTTAGTTCGAAACCAATGCGCCTCACGGGGATCTACCGCTCCGGGTTCTTTTGTTTCCGGGACCGGTTTCATGCAGATTTCCAGTGCACCTTTGCGAACAATTTGTCCTCCTTCACGAAGGACTTTCAAACATTCATCAAAATTCATGGCAGCTCCTTATTTGTTTGTGTTGTATTTCCGCATGTCGATCGAAACAGCAATAATGATGATCAAGCCTTTGACCACCCACTGCCAATAGGAAGACAAACCGATGAATGTCAGGCCATAATTGATCACATTAAAGATGATCACACCGAGAAAAACACCGATCACAGAGCCCACACCGCCTGTCATGGAACAGCCGCCGACAATACAGGAAGCGATGGCATCCATCTCATAACCGTTGCCGTAAGAGCTGTTGGCAGAGCCGGTCCGGGCAGCTTCCAACGCACCAGCCAGGCCATAGCAAGCCCCGGCAAAGGCAAATGTGATCATCTGAATCTTGAACACATTGATACCGGAAACACGAGCCGCTTCAGAATTGGAACCGACCGAGAAGATCTCACGCCCCAGACAGGTTTTTGTCAGCAAAATATGTACCACGATGCACATTCCAAGAGCGAAAAAGACAATGATCGGAATTCCTTTTATGTTTCCGGAACCGAGATTAGTAAAGCTCTTCAGGAATCCGCCCAAAGGCTGGGAATTGTTCGGTGGTTTGTTACAGAGCAAAAGATTTGTTCCATAAACAACCATCATCCAACCCAAAGTCGCAAGAAATGCCGGGACCTTCAGCTTTGACACAGTGAAACCGTTCAGAAGCCCGACGATTAAACCGACCAGGACCGCAGCGAAAATCGGAATAATAGGAGGCAGCTCGGGCAGATTCCAGAATTTGATATAGTAATCAGATTTCTGTGCCAGTGACCCGGCAACGACAGCTGCCAGACCGACTGTACGGCCACCGGAAAGGTCAGCCGAGCCTGAAATCAGAATGAACAAACAGCCCAGCGCCACAATGATTCGCGTAGAACTCTGCATCAAAATGTCACGAAGAACACGCCAGGAAAAAAACTTCGGTGACATGCTGCCAATCACAATGATCATCACGATCATGATCAAAAACAATGCATAATTTGAGAGTATTTGTTTAATATCGATTTTTTTTGTTTTCATCCGTTACGCCTCCAAAGGCTGATAGGTGCTTGCAAGATACATTACTTTTTCGTCAGTGGCTTCGTCACTGTTCAAAATTCCGGAGAGATGACCTTCACACATGACAGCGATACGGTCAGACATCCCCAACAGTTCCGGCATTTCGGAACTTATCATGATGACTGCTTTGCCTTCCTGTGCCATCTGCTCCATCAAACTGTAAATCTCATATTTTGCACCAACATCGATGCCGCGGGTCGGTTCATCAAGGATCAAAATCTGCGGCGTTAAAAGCATCCAACGGGCAAGAACCGCTTTCTGCTGGTTCCCGCCTGAAAGGTTTTGAATTTCAGCTTTGAGACCGGGGGCTTTGATTGCAAAGGCTTTCATATACTGATCCGCGTCAGTTGTGCGCTTCCGGTTATCAATAAAGGGTCCGTTTGCATAAACTGAGTGGTCAGCAGTCTGCTTGGCGATGGTGATGTTTTCCAACACACTGATTTTCGGGAAAATACCCGAAACACGTCTTTCTTCTGTAAGCAAAGCCATGTTGGAGCGGATCGCATCCTCGGGTGATTGAATGTCAATCGGCTTTCCATCGACGATCACTTCGCCTGAAGCCTTTTTCCGCAAGCCAAAAATCGTCTCGACCAATTCAGTACGCTGTGCCCCAACCAGGCCGCCGATACCAAGAATTTCGCCTTTATGCAAGGTAAAACTGACGTCCTTGAAGCTCTTTGGATTGGCTGAAGTCAGGTTCCGAACTTCCATTTTCACATCACCGGGAACGTGTTTTTTCTCCGGGAAACGGTTGCTCATCTCCCGTCCGACCATCCGTTTGACAATGGTATCCATATCCAGCTCACTGGCTGGCCAGTCTCCGACAATCTGTCCGTCCCGCATGATCGTAACATCATCTGCAATGCGCAGAATTTCATCAATTTTATGCGAGATGTAGATAATTGAAACACCCTTTTGTGTCAGACGATGGATCAATTTAAACAACAACTCTGCTTCAACCTCTGTCAATGAGGATGTAGGTTCATCCATGATGATGATTTTGGCGTTGAAAGATACTGATCTGGCAATTTCAATCAGCTGACAATGAGAGGTAGAAAGCGTCTGAACCTTTGCCTTGGGATCAATCGGAATCTCAAGATCATCAAGCAGCTCTTTTGTTTGCTGATAAAGACCCTTCCAGTCCACCCACTGGACTCCAAGCGTATTATGATGAGGCAGCCTGCCCACCCAGATGTTTTCCATCACAGTGAGCGACCGCATTGGCTGCAACTCCTGGTGGATCATAGCAATCCCATTCTGCAGAGCATTTGCAGGCCCGGAGAAAACGACCTGCTGTCCATTAACATATATGCTTCCCTTATCCGGCTGATAAATACCAAAGGCACATTTCATCAGTGTCGATTTTCCTGCACCGTTTTCGCCCATTAAAGCGTGAACTTTTCCCGGTTTCACCGCAAAGGAAACGTCATCCAGTGCTTTGACCCCCGGAAAAGTTTTGGTTATATTTTTCAGCTCGAGAATGTACTGGGAATCTTCCATAGGATTCTCCCTTATTCATTCAAGAAACAGCCGGGAGATAACTCCCGGCTGTTTTTTGTCAAACGACTGGCTTAGAAAGCAGGATCAGTAATATCGTAAGCTGCTTCGGAAAGGTTGTCTTTTGTAATACCGACGTAGTTGATCCAAATGCGGCGGCCTTCAACTTCGACACCATCCATGTCAAGTGTTTCGGTAGTCACTTCTTTACCATTTTCCAGCAGCCACATGGTCTTGTAGATGGCCTTACCAAGTTTCACAGGGTTGTTCAGAGCGGTAACCAGCATGGTACCTTCTTCAACAGCTTCACAGCCAACAACCGTAGCATCAACACCGCAGACCGGGATGAAGGAGGATTCATCCTGGAAGAAGCCACCGGCTTTCAGGGCTTCGATGGCGCCGAGAGCCATATCATCGTTGCAGGCAAAGACGACATCAATGTCATCACCATAGTTAGCCAGAAGAGCAGCAACCATTTCCTGAGCTTTACCGCGGTTGTATTCAGCGATCACTTCACCGCCGATGCGGTTGGTTTCGATGCCGGCTTCTTCGCAGGCTGCGACAGAATATTCAGCACGGACCTGAGTGTCATAGTGCCAAGTGAAACCAAGAAGCATGACATAGTCCATCTTACCGTTGCCATTGCGGTCAGCTTCCGGATGAGCTGCCCAGTATTCAGCAACAGCTTTCCCCATCATAGTGCCGGACATTTCTGCACGAGAAGTGACGAGGTAAAGATTTTCGTTGTTTTCAAAATCCTCATCAGAAGGTGAATCGGTGTTTGCGAAGATCATCGTAACGCCTTCTTCTTTGGCCTGTTCGCAAATTTCAGAAATACCGGCGGTGTTGATGTTGTTCAGGACAAGATATTTCACGCCGTTGGTATACATGTTGTTCAGATTATTGGTCTGCGTAGCAGCATCATTCATGGAGTCAGCATCAATGATAGAGATCGTGCCGTCAGCGGCAGCAGTGTTCAGAAGGGTCTGGCGTGCATTCTGAATGAATGTATCCGCAAAGTTGTACCAAATCACGCCGGCAACAGGAGCGTCATCAGCGAAGACTGCCGGTACGATGGCCAGCATTGAAACGACAAGCAGGAACAATAAAGCTTTTTTCATTTTGGAAATTCCCTTTTCTAAAATAAATCTGTTATACGAATACCGCATAACGAATACGCCAATGATTTTAATAATATTACGCAAAAAGATTAAGAGGCAATTCAGCATAAACTAATAGTGAAGAATGTCATAGAAATTAATGCAAAAACAGGATGGGGATCATCCTGCCTTTGCAATCCTTAATTCTTAGAATATGTTTTTTTATTTAATTTCAACCAGCTTCCCGGTCTTGAAAGACTCGGTCGCGGCGAATGCGATGCGGGTGGAGGCGGTGCCATCGGTGACCTTGACATCCGGTTTCCGGCCGGTGCGGACGCAGTCAACAAATTCGGCAACTTCCGCAAGATACGCTTCGGCAAACCGTTCCGGGAAGGCTTCAACGCATTCCGTCACCACACCGTGTTCGTTATAAAGCAGGGCGAGATTCTTTTCCGGAATCGGGGAAATGCGGATAGAGCCCTTCGTCCCGACAATCTCGGTCTCGATATGATAGCCATGGGCTGCAGTTCGTCCGGTATGAACGATCCCCATACCGCCCTTCTTGAAATGGAAAAGGGCACAGCCGGCTTCGGCATCGCCCAGTTCGGCAAACTGCGGGAATCCGTAGGAAGAACCGATAGCATAGACCGTCTCCGGTTCATCATTGAGAAACCAGCGCATCAGGTCGATGTCATGGATCGCCATATCGATG
>CAYWGX010000002.1:0-41721 GCA_964457635.1 uncultured Leptolinea sp. | reverse complement strand
CGCCCCAGCCCGGCCAGCCGACTGCCATGGCAGCGGAACCGTTGTTGACGGCAGCAACCATGTTATCCTTATCCAGGAGGTTACCGGCTTTGTAGAGTTCAATGTAGAATTCCAGAGCAGCTTTGGCTTCCGGGGTATTCAGGGTAACTGCGGTGAAGTCATCGTTCAGTACCCAGCCGCCGAAGGCTTTCAGGACAGGGAGGAAGTCGGTGACATTCGGGTCGCCGGCGCCCTGGCGGAGAATATAACCATCAACGCCGTCAGCCTTCATCTTCTGAGCCAGTTCCAGGACACCATTCCAGGTAGCAGGAACGTTGCCTTCATTGTATTTGTCAATGAGGTCTTTGTTGTACATGAAGATGGTAACGTTACCGTAATAAGGCAGCATGTAGATGTTGCCCTCGGCGTCGACACCGGCAGCGGTTGTAGCGGGGATGATGTCGTCATCAAAGGTGTAGCCCATCTCGCTCAGGTTGGCCAGGACACCGTTTTCGGTGAATTCAGTCATCCAGGTGCCGTCCAGCATCAGGACATCATAAGCGCCTTCAGCGTTCACTGCATCCAAAGCGATCTTTGTGTGAAGATCATCGAAGGTTTCTTCGGAGAATTCGATCTTGCAGTTATTGGCTTCTTCAAAAGCCGGAATAGCCTGCTTCAACACTTCGGCATAGGTACCGGCACGCAGGATCAGCGTGAGGGTTTGAGGATCTTCCGCGAGGACAGTGCTGAAAAGGCACAGGGCCAGGAGGAGTGACAAAACAACAGCGATTTTCTTCATATTATTCCTTTCTTTCCGTGCGGTTTGCGCACGATTTATACCCGCCAAAACGGGTTTACTCACATTTTATTCTTTCACCGCACCGGCAGACAGACCGGCGATGAGGTAATTCTGGGCAAAGATGACAAAGAGGGTGATCGGGATCACGGAGATCACACCACCTGCAGCGACCAGACCGAACTGGGTCAGGTTATCTTCCGTATTCAGCAGTGCCAGCGAGATCGGGATCGTATAGGAAGATGATTTCTGGATGAAGATCACGGAGTATGTATATTCGTTCCATGCGTACATGAAGGAAAGCATGGAAATGGCTGCGATGCCGGGAGCAACCAGGGGCAAAACGATCGTCCAGAACAGCTGGAATTCCGTGGCGCCGTCGATTTTCGCACTATGTTCGACTTCTTCCGGCAGATCGCGGAAAAACGTCATCATGAACCAGATGATCAGCGGCAGGTTAATGAGAATACATGCCATGATGATCGGGATACGGGTTCCCAGCATACCGGCATTACTGAAGGTCGTATAAAGCGGGATAATGAAAGCGACCGGAGGCAGGATGCGGATCAGCAGCACCCAGACAGTCAGCGGGGCCTTCACCCACAGGCGGAAACGGCTGCGGACCATCACATAAGCTGCAGCCAGACCGAAAGCAAGGGAAAAAACGGTAGAGATGATCGTCGCGATCAGGCTGTTCTTGATGATGTTGACGTACCCTCTTTCCGAGAAGAGTTTTAGAAAATGTTCAAATGTAAAGGTCTTGGGAAGGATCGAAATATTGCCGGAAAGTTCTGCCGTATCCCGGAAAGCCAGCGAAATGAGCCAATAGATCGGGAAAAGAGCGATGATCAGTAAAATTGCACTTACTACGATATTGAAAACTTTTCTTCCTGTCGATACTCTCATTTTTTCCCCCTGTTTACGCTCTCATACATAAATTACTCTGATCTGAATTCGAATCAGAGTGTTTTAATTATATAAAAATCACAAAAATCAACAATTGCAAAATATCATATGAATTGAATGACATTCATAACTTTTGTAAACGTTTGCAATGAAGCATCTGAAAAATTCGCTTTTCAACAGCGGGACATGAATCGGAAAAGACAAAATCAAAATTTATTTGAGTTATAATTATGAAAGCGTAACTAATCAATAAAAAACATTCTGAGTTTTTTTATGGACATAACCTTTATTAACGTCGGATACGGTGAATCGATCCTGATCACCTGCGAAGAACCCGGACGGGAAGACGGACTGTTTGTGATGCTCATCGACGGCGGCAGCGACATGGACTCCGAATATACCGGGGAAAGCGGACGGATCCGCGGAGACACCAACGCAGCCGGTTTTCAGCACATTCTCGGGGAAGATCCCGGGCTGCTGCGCGCGGAAGTCTATAAAATCGGCCACCACGGGCAGCCCGATTCCGTCACGGAAGAGCTGGTCCGTGCTGTCGACCCGGACTTCATCGTCTGCTGTGCCTCCAATGACTACCGGCATACCTCCAGCAATGAAAAAACCTTCGAGACCATCCGACAGGCCATGGCAGGAAAGCCGATCACTTACCTGTTCCAGGATGGACTCTATAATGAAAAATGGAACCCAAACACCGCACCGCGCAGCGGCGTCACACTCCGCATCGACGAAGCCGGGATCACCTGGCACTTATGCTGAAATCCTGCGGGCGCTGATGAAATCGCGCAGTGCGGGCACATCTCCATGGGGATAAAGCGAAATATCCGCATGTTCCGAATTGATCAGGCCGTCGGTCAGCAGAAAAACCTCCGCTCCGACGGCTTTTGCCGCCATATCATCCCGCACATCGTTGCCTACCATCAGGGTCTCGTCCGGCTGTGAGCCGATCGCAGACAAAATCTCGCTGTAATTCTTCGGATTCGGCTTGCAGAAGGAGCTGTTTTCATAGGACGTGATCCGGACAAAATCATTCGGATCCAGCCCCGCCCAGGTGATGCGCTGAACCTGCGCGGTCATGGGGAAAAGCGGATTGGTCGCCACCATCAGTTTATATCCCGCAGCCTTCAGGTCCCGGATGAGCTCCGGGATCAGCGGATTTTGCCCGCAGCTGCCTTTGGCATCGGCAAAATGATGTTCATAAAAATTGGCAAAAGCGGGCTCTTCCGCACGGGCCTCCTCTCCGAAGATTTCAGCATATTTCTTCCAGAAAGCCGTCTCATTGGTCACCGAGCCGTCATTTTTGATCATAGCCTTCGTACCGGCCCAAACCGCGTCGATCAATTCCGCGGGATCGTGCCGGGAAGCCATAGCCTTCCCCAGGTTCGCAAAATATGCCTTCGTAAACCGGTCCTGGTCCATCGGCAGCAGTGTGCCGTCCAGATCGAATAAGATCGTCGTGATCATGTGTTTTTCCTTCCCTTCCAATCAGCCATTGTATTTAACTTTTGGGACGAGGCCTGTGTCTCTTATTATAGGGGACGGATCCCTTATGTCCCAGACGTGGGACACCGGGAACTGTCCGCAGTGTCCTGATAATCATAACTGAATATTTACCAGAAGGATGAAATTGATAACATACGGCGTAACGTTACAGAAAATGGAATTATAATAACTGCTTGCGGCCGATCATATCATTATTACCTGCCGTAACAAAAAGAATACAGGAGATTTCATTCAATGGATATTCAATATTTGCTTTGGTTACAGAACCTGCGCGTGGCGACAGGCGGCATTTTCGATGAATTATTCAACGGCATTTCCAAGGTCGCGGTGGACCTGATGCCCTTCCTGCCCTTCATCATTTTCTGGTGCGTCAACAAAAAATGGGGCTATCGTTATTTAGTCTCATTTGGTATCGGCGAACTGCTGAACGGCATCGTCAAACTGACAGTCTGCGCCTACCGTCCCTGGATCCGTTCTGAACTGATCGAACCCGCGGGAGACTCCAAGACAGCCGCCACCGGCTACTCCTTCCCCAGCGGACACACCCAGAGTGCGACGAACACCTACGGGAACACCTTCGCCTGGCAGCGGAACAAGCGCCGATGGCTGGCCGTGTTCTGTGCCGTGATGATCGCCCTGACCGGCTTTTCCCGGAATTTCCTCGGGGTTCATACGCCGCAGGATGTGATCGTCGGTTTTCTGGAAGCCCTGATCGTCATCAACATTGTCGGTCTCTGCCAGGCCAAAATCAACGGTGATGACAAAATCCTGGACATTCTCTCACTCGTCGGTGTGCTGGCAATCATCGGTACGATCGTCTATATTACAAAGAAATCATATCCGATGGATTATGTCGACGGCAAGCTGCTTGTGGACCCGAAGAAAATGATGAATGACTGCTTCAAAGCCTGCGGCGCATTCCTCGGACTGCTGGTCGGGAGCTATATCGACCGTCATTACATCCATTATGAGATCCCGACCGGCGCGAAAAACCTGCCGCTGCTGGGGTTCGTAGGCTTCCTGCTCACCTTCGCCTGGAAGGAATATTTCGCCCCGGCAACGGTCGTGGCATCATTTGGCGGACACTGGGGAAACTTCATTGCCCGTTTTCTCATGTGGCTCTTCGTCCTGACTGTCTGGCCGCTCTGCATCCGGAAATGGGCGGATGATTAATTTTTTTATAAAAAAAATGTAACGTCTCAGAACCGGCGTTGTGGGACATCGAGGACAGTTCCCGATGTCCCACAACGCCGGAATTTTCAGTTGCCTGAAATCAGCTGCAGATAGTCCTCACAGCTCATGACTTGCGTATGGATGGGCGAAAAACTCTCAGCCAGGGTACGGATTATCTTCTCATTTTCAGCCGAAAACCCCGAAATGCAATCCGGGAGATAGATCACCTCATACCCCAGGTCGATCGCATCCAGCATGGTCGCCAACACACAGCATTCCGCCACCACACCGCTCAGGACCACACGCTTTTTCCCCTCCAGCCTTGAGCGCAAAGCGCCGCTTTTCAGCGAGGAATAGGTGTCTTTGATGATCACGTTTTTGTCATTGATGATCGGCAGAAGCGATCCGGGAAAAGCGCTGAGAAATTCATCCGCATTGATCTCAGCAAATTCTTCGTTATAATATCTCCATCGGCCCACCGGGTTTGCGGATGCGATATACTGCGTCAAAATATAATCCGGTGCATCGGCCGAACGGATGATCTTCAGGGTGTTTTCGATCGCCTGCTCCATCGTCGGACATGCCCAGGGCTGCCCCGGGAGATATACATTCTGGAAATCGATCAGCAGCAGCAAATCTTCCCGGCTGTCATAGTTTTCGCACAAACTCATAACCTACCTCAATATTTTTATGCACGTACCGCCGTCATCAGGGCAAGGCGGATCAGATCATCGACAGTCCGCTGCGGATCGTTCTCCGGGGCATCCGTGAAATGCTCCACGCCCTCATCATCGACGGTGATGTTCAGGATGATACCGATCGTCATCAGCGCCTTCGCCCCGAATTCCGCCGCTGCGGTATAAAGAGCCGTCCCTTCCATCTCCGAAGCCAGGATGCCGTACTGCTGCCACAATTTCGATTTGTAGGTCTCGTCCCGGTAGATCCTGTCATTGCAGACCACATTCCCGGTGTATGTCCTGAGCCCCAGCTCTCCCGCGATCTCATTGGCTTTGCACAGCAGACCGAAATCGGCTATCGGAGCAAAATAGCCGTTGAAGCGGTTGTCATTGATCCCGGACGTCGTGGAAGTCGCCTGGGCAAGGACGATATCAAACTTTTTCATTCCCGGGACGTAACCGCCGGAGGTTCCCGCCCTGACGGCAATTTTTACACTATAGTCACGGAAGAGCTCCGTCGCATAAATGAGCATGGAAGGATTCCCCATCCCGACCGCCATCACAGAGAGCTTCACACCCTGATACGTGCCGGTATAACAGTATGCCGCCCGTTTTTCATTCACAAGGACGGCGTTTTCCAGATAACTTTCGGCGATGTGCTTTGCCCGGAAGGGATCACCCACCAGGACGATCCGCTCCGCGATTTCTCCCGCGCGGGCATTAATATGCATACTCATCTTCTTTTCTCCTGTCTGCGTCTATGCGCTATTGGGACTCCGGGGACGGGTCCCGTGTGTCCCGCCGCGAAGCAGGAACATCGGGAACTGTCCGCTGTATCCTATTTCTTTTACTCTAAATGTCATCATTGGATTTGTCAAGTATGCCGTGATGTTTAATCCCGATAACATGACATTCGTCAGCTAAAGAAAGGGAGGTAAATTCTTGCAGGATAGGAGGTTTTTATATTTAAAATTGATGTTTTCTGTCACAGGGTTTGACAGGGGAGAAAGATTTGTGTTAAAATGAGATTGTATCAAGTGAAGGATACAACAACTTGCTTTGGTTATCCGAAGGAGTGGGGGCGGCCCCACTTCTGTGTTTATAAGGCAAAGGTGAAGGGTGAAAGGTGAAGGGTTTAGGATTCGGATAAACTGACAACTGAAACTAATCACTGACGACTGACGACTAACCACTGACCACTGTTCACTGACCAGAAACCGATTATAATTAAAATCAAACGGTGTGAGGAGCACCGGAAACCGCAGCCGGGGGCTGCGAACAAGATAAATCAGGAGATTGAAAAAAGGATGAAGAGCGAATTTGTCCTGGCCTTCAACGAGGTGTTGGAGGAAAAACAACTGCCCCGTGATGTGATCATTCAGGCACTGGAATCCGCCATGGTTTCCGCCTACCGGAAGGCTGTCACCGCTTCCGCAGCACAGCATGTCGAGGCAAAGCTGGACCCGGATAGCGGGAAATTTGTCATTTATGCGGAAAAAGAAGTCGTGGACTCCGTTTACGACAACCGCACGGAAGTTGCGCTGGAAGAAGCGCGCAAGGTCGACCCGAATTGTGAATTGGGCGATATGGTGATCGTGGAATCCACTCCGAAGGATTTCGGCCGGGTAGCAGCGCAGACCGCCCGGCAGGTGATCCAGCAGCGTATCCGCGATGCCGAGCGCAGTGACCAGATGGCTCACTTTGAAAAGCAGATCGGCGAGATCGTGAGCGGTATCGTCCAGGCCATCAACCGGGAAGGCTACACCATCGGCCTGGATAAAAAGGCTGAAGGCGTACTGCAGCAGAACAACATGATCCGGGGCGAACGCTTCCATATGCATGACCGCGTCCGTGCGCTGGTGACCGAAGTCAAAGATAACCCGCGCAATCCGCAGATCATCCTTTCCCGCACACACAAGGATTTTCTGCGCCGTCTGCTGGAAAACGAAGTTCCTGAAATTTTCCATGGGATCGTTGAAATTCGCTCCATTACCCGTGAGCCCGGTGAACGCGCAAAGATCGCCGTTTCCACCACACAGCAGGGCATCGACCCGGTGGGCGCCTGCGTCGGTCAGCGCGGTGTCCGCATCCAGGCCATCGTCCGCGAACTGCATGATGAAAAGATCGACGTGATCGAATGGAATCCAGATCCCGTCATTTATATCTCCAAAGCCATCAGCCCGGCCCGTGTTGTGGGTGTCTATCTGGGTGAAGGCAATTCCGCCACCGTGATCGTCCCGGAAGACCAGCTTTCCCTGGCCATCGGGCGTGAGGGGCAGAATGCCCGCCTGGCAGCTCGCCTGACCGGCTGGCGCATCGACATCAAGTCCGTCGTGGAAGCCGCTTCCGAGCTGGTCCACACCTATGAACAGGGCGAAGATGTGGTGCTGACACACGAGAATTCCGGCGAACCCATCGCCATCAGCATCGCTGAACTCTTCAAGGATGAAAATGAAGTGATCGAAAAGGTCCGCGGCATTCTGGCAAAGAAGGCTGACGGCCGTGCCATTCTGGCGGAAGAAGTCGAAGTCCTCAACGGATTTGTTGACCGGGTCGAAAAACGCAAGACCGCCAAGGTCCGCTTCACTGTCAGCGAGATGCTGAGAATGATCAGCAAACGCGGCCTGACCCAGGCTGAGATCGAGGCTCTGCCCATCTCCGAAAGCGGTCTGCCGAATTATGTCTGTGAGATCCTGGAATCCCATGATTATCACACCTTCGACGACGTCTATAATGTGATGAAGAACGATCCGGATGCCATGTTCAAGCTCCGCGGTGTCACCCCGGATGATATGAACGACCTGACCCGCATCGTGACCTTCGTCGGAAAACACAAGAGCACCGAGCCCGAAGCCGAACCGGTGGTTGAGAGCGAACCCGAACCGGTCAGCGAACCGGAGCCCGCTGAAGAACCGGTTATCGAAGAAGAGCCTGTGGCTGAACCGGAACCTGTCACAGAACCGGAACCTGTTACTGAAACACCGGTCTACGACATTCCGGAAGACCAGGAACTCTCCATGGAAGATATTTTCAACTCCGTCTCCAGCGGTCTGATGAAGATGTCCGATTACGATGACGAAGAAGAGCTCAAGATGGAACCGGGCTACGGGAAACCTTCAAAGAAGAAGAAAAAGAAGAAGGGCATTGAGATCGAATACGATCCCGACAGCGACTCCACCACCGTCCGCCGCAAGCACAAACGCGGAGACGACGACTGGGGCTGGTAATCGCCTTTAGTGAATAGTGAATCGTGAATAATGAATAGTGCGGAGAACAAGCCGAAGAAACACATCCCGCAGCGTACCTGTGTAGCCTGCCGGGAGGTCAATGAAAAAAAGACGCTGATCCGCGTGGTCAGGTCACCGCAAGGCGTATGCATCGACCCGACCGGGCGCATGCCCGGGCGGGGAGCTTACCTGCATGACACGAAGGAGTGCTGGGAAAAGGCACTGAAGCGCGGAGCGCTGGACCGGGCACTGAAGACGGAACTCAGCCCGGAAGAAAGGATAACACTGCAGAAGCACGCAGATACGCTCAGCAGTGAAGAATAAGAACCAGGGACCAGGGACCAGGGACCAGGAGCCAGCGGCGTCAGTTTTGACAGATGCTGATAGCCGAAAGGCTATCCAGAAATGAAGAAGTAAGAAGTAAGAATGAAGAGTAAACGACAAGAAAGGAGAGAAACGTAATGGGTGCTGCGAAGAAAATTGAAATACCTTTTTCGATAACGGTACGCGACCTGGCGAAGCTGCTGGGTACGACCAGTATTCAGGTCATCAAGATCCTCATGATGAACGGCGTCATGGCAAACATCAACCAGTCGATCGACTTTGACACTGCCGCAATCGTTGCCAGCGAGATCGGCTTTGAAGCCATACCGGAAAAACAGGAAGAGGAGGAGATCGAAAAGGATAACGGAGAGGTACCTCTCTGGAGGCAGATCATCGACAAGGAAGACCCGCGCAGCCTGACCATGCGTCCTCCTGTCGTGACGATTTTGGGACACGTGGACCACGGGAAAACCTCCCTGCTGGATGCCATCCGCAACAGCAACGTGACAGCTGGAGAAGCCGGCGGGATCACCCAGCACATCGGTGCTTATCAGGTGGAACACAAGGGCAAGACCATCACCTTCCTCGACACACCGGGGCATGCCGCTTTCAGCGCCATGCGCGCCCGCGGTGCACAGGGTGCCGATATCGTGATCCTGGTGGTGGCCGCCAATGACGGTGTGATGCCCCAGACCAAGGAAGCCATCGCTCACGCGAAGGCCGCCCGGGTGCCGATCGTCGTCGCCATGAACAAGATCGACCGCTCCGATGCCAACCCGGATCTGGTCAAAAAACAGCTTGCCGACCACGGACTGATCCCGGATGAATGGGACGGTGACACCATGGTCGTGCCGGTCTCCGCAAAACAGCGGCAGGGGATCGAAGACCTGATGGAAGCGGTGCTCCTGACCGCGGATTCCATGAAGATCGAAGCAAACCCCAAAGGCCGGGTTTTCGGTACGGTGATCGAAGCGAAAGTTGACCGCTCCAAGGGCGTTCTGGCCACGCTGTTGGTGCAGAACGGTACACTGGAAATGGGCAACGTGGTGCTCGCCGGGAATGCTCACGGCAAGATCCGCGCGATGTTCGACTACAAGGGCCGCAAGATCCACAAGGCAGGGCCTTCCACCCCGGTCCAGATCATGGGGCTGACCGAAGTCCCCTCTGCCGGTGACATCTTCCAGGTCTGCGCTTCCGAAAAGGAAGCCCGCACCATCGTGGAGACCCGCAAGGCGGAAGCAGCTGCCAACAAGACCAAAGACAAGTTCACCCTGGAAGACCTGTTCAAACGGGCACAGGAAGGGGAAATGAAGGAACTCTGTCTGGTTCTGAAGACCGACGTGACCGGTTCCATCGAACCGATCGTGACCGAACTCAACAGTCTCTCCAAAGAGGGTGAGATCAAGGTCAAGATCCTGCACTCCGAAGCCGGCGCCATCAGCGAAAACGATGTGATGCTGGCAGCGGCCTCCCGCGGTATCGTGATCGGCTTCAACGTCCAGCCGGACCCCGTCGCCAAGAAGAAGGCCGAGGACGAGGGCGTTTCCATCCGCTGCTACAACATCATCTACCGCCTGACGGAAGATATCGAAAAGGCGCTGAAGGGTATGCTGGAGCCGGAATTCCAGGAGATCAGCACCGGTAAGGCAGAAGTCCGAGCCATGTTCAAGATCTCCAAGCTCGGTGTGATCGCCGGCAGCCGCGTGTTGGAAGGCGAGATCAAGAAGGGCAGCCGGGTCAAGGTACTCCGCAACGGAGAAGAGATCCACAAGAGCGAGATTACCTCCCTGCGTCACGAAAAGGATGACGTGAAGGAAGTCAAGACCGGACTGGAATGCGGTATCGCCGTCAAGGGCTTTGAGGAATTTGAAGTCGGCGACATTCTGGAAACCTTTACTGTGGAACGATTCGGCTCATAACCAAATCAGAAATAAGAAATCAGAAATCAGATATATAGAAGTGGAGGCCGCGGATGCGGCTTCCATAGCCTCAGGAGGAATCATGCCTTCACCGATCAGACTCAAGAAAATTGCAGACCGGATCAAAGACGACCTTTCGGAACTGCTGATTTATGAAGTGGAAGACCCGCGCCTTTCCGGTGTGATGGTAACTGACGTCAAAGTAGACCGGGAATTATACTATGCGAACATTTATGTCTCCGCGATCGAAGGACGGGAACGCAGCAAAGAGGTCCTTGCCGGGCTGGAAAGTGCCTCCGGCTTTCTGCGCAGCCAGCTGGCTGCCGGGATCGAACTGCGTACCTTCCCACGCCTGCGCTTCTACTGGGATCCGACCCCGGAAAATGCCGCCCGCATTGAGGATTTGATCAAACAGCTGCATGAAGAGGAAGCCGCTAAGGCAGCAGCTGCCGGGAACAGCAGCGAAAACACAGCCGAAGCTGCAGAAGAACCTGAAAGCAAAGAGGAGGAATAATGCAGCAGGATGATCTTCAGCTGATCCGCAAACGGATCGAAGAAGCGCAAAACATCGCCATTTTTGCACACATCCGTCCGGACGGAGACTCCATCGGTTCCGTGCTGGCACTCGGCTGGGCCCTGGAAGATATGGGAAAGGCGGTCCAATATATTTCTGTCGATCCCATTCCGAACCATTTTCATTTCCTGTTCCAATACACTGCGGACGGAGAAAATCCCTTTGTCAGCGAACCGAATAACGCAGACTGCTATATCCTTCCCGACATCAGCTCCATCGACCGGGCGGGAGATTACTTCCTGACCCATCCGGGCCGGCTGCCGGACATTTGCATCGACCATCACATTTCCAACCCGGGCTTTGCTCAATTGAACTGGATCGAAGCTGAAAGCCCGGCCGCCTGTGCCGTCCTCGCGAAAATCATGCCGCAGCTGGGGATGACCCTCAGCAAGCGGGTGAGTTCCGCATTGCTCTGCGGCATCATCACAGACACGAACTCCTTTTCCAACACCAATGTCAATGCGGAATCCCTGCGCTCGGCCGCCACACTCGTTGACAACGGTGCGGATATTTACTGGATCTGCTACCGTGGCTACAAAGAACATACCGCGGCTGAAATGGCCTATTGGAAGATCGGGATGAATAACCTGCATGTGGATGGCGAGATGATCTGGACCGTGATCCGCAAGGCGGACCGGGATGCCATCGGCTACACCAGCGATGAGGACCCGGGCTTCGTCAGCTATATGGTGAATACCGAAGGGATCAAGGTTTCCGTTCTTATCTCCGAGACCAATGAAGGATATACGAAGATATCCTGGCGCTCCCTGCCCGGCTATAACGTAGCGGATGTGGCGATTGCCCATGGCGGCGGAGGTCACAAAGCAGCATCCGGGACCACCATCAAGGAAAGATCCCTGGATGAACTGGTTCCGATCGTGCTGGAAAATACCAAACGGATGCTTTTCTCCAAATGAAGAATGCAGAAGTAAGAATGAAGAATGGGGATATGGAATGAAAGATGAAGACAGCCGCAAATTAAAGAGCGCCATCTCCGGAATCCTGGTGGTGGATAAACCGGCGGGGATGACCTCCCACGACGTGGTGGCCATCCTGCGCAAAGGGACAGGCTTCCGCCGCATCGGACATACCGGCACCCTGGATCCCCGTGCCTCCGGCGTTCTGGTGACCCTGATCGGTCCTGCCGTCAGGCTGAGTGAATACCTGGTCTGCGACAAAAAAGGGTATGAGGCGGCGATCCGTTTCGGTTCGGTTTCCGACACCTATGACGGCGATGGCAATGTGGTGCAGACCGGCAAAAACATCCCGCAGGACGAGGAAGAGATCATGGATGCCATGGCTGAATTCACCGGCGAGATCACTCAGGTACCGCCTGCCTACAGCGCCATCAAGATCCATGGGAAAAAGGCCTATGACCTTGCCCGCAAGGGTGAAGAGGTCAAACTTGAGGGACGGAAGGTCACCATCTATTCCTTTGACTTCATTGAATACGCTCCCCCGGAGCTGATCGCTGATGTTATCTGCTCTTCCGGCACCTACATCCGTTCCCTGGCACACGACCTGGGAGAAAAACTGGGCTGCGGAGCCTACCTCTCCGGACTCAAACGGACCAGAAGCGGGAAATTCTCACTCCGGGATGCCGTTCCGCTCTCCACGCTGCAGAAGTCCTTTGAGGACGGCACCTGGTACCAGTACCTGATCCCCGCTGCCGATGCGCTGGAAGGCTATGAGGAAGTGATGCTGGACATGGAAACGGAAGCCCATATTCTGCACGGACGCAGGATCCCCGCAGAGCCGGGCGAACATCTGACACCGGGAAAGGCTGTTTCTGAACAG
Source organism: uncultured Leptolinea sp. (assembly GCA_964457635.1). Classification (GTDB taxonomy): domain Bacteria; phylum Chloroflexota; class Anaerolineae; order Anaerolineales; family Anaerolineaceae; genus Flexilinea. Next base: position 28,834 of record CAYWGX010000002.1, on the reverse strand, counting down.
GGTGAATTGATCGCACTGCTTGAATATGTTCCGGAAACGGCCGAATGGAAACCGAAAAAAGTTTTTTATCAATGAGCGATCCACAATTGCTGCATATTTTCGGGACACCGCTGCCGGGGCACACTGCTGCGGCAATCGGTGCCTTTGACGGTCTGCACCTGGGGCACTGCCACATTCTCGGCAATACCGTCCGCTATGCCCGTGAAAACGGGCTGAGCTCTGCCGCGATACTCTTTGATCCCCTGCCGTCACAATTTTTCGGCAGGATCGGTGCCAATGAACGCCTGCTGCTGCGGGAAGAGCAGGAGACAAAGCTGCATGAGATGGGCGTGGAACACGTCATTTTCCTGCCCTCCACAGAAAGGCTCATGAACCTTTCTCCTGAGGAATTCCTGAGCCTGATGCAGGATTCGCTCCATGTCAAACGGCTGTTCATGGGGACGGATTTCAGTCTCGGGAAAGGCCGGACGGGGACCTCAGCCGTTCTTGCCGCCATTGGGAAAAGCCTGGGATACACCGTCGAAGTCATCGAAAAGGATGAGATGGACGGTGAAGTGATCTCTTCCACCCGGATCCGCTCCCTGCTGCACGCAGGTGAGATTTCTGCTGCCAACAGGCTGCTGGGGTATGATTTCTTCTTCTCCGGTCCCATCATCCATGGAGAGGCCAGAGGCCGCAAGCTCGGATTTCCGACGCTGAACGTGAAGATCCCGGAAGCGAAGCTGATCCTTCCCAACGGTGTTTACGCGGTACATGCCGCCATCGACGGTGAAAACTATGCGGCTGTGACCAATGTAGGGGTGCGTCCCACCTTCGGGCTGGAGGAAAAGGGGATCGTCGTTGAGTCTTTTCTGCTGAATGCGGTTGGAAATTTCTACGGTGAGACTGCGCACCTGGAATTTGTTGAAATGCTGCGTCCGGAGATCCGTTTTGATTCCGCCGAAGCGCTGAAAGAGCAGATCAACAGGGACATCGCCCGGGCGGAAAAAATATTTTAAAATACCCTCTAAAATCTTTTCAGCGGGGGTATGGGGGGCTGCATAGCCCCCGGAAATCATGGCGCGGGAAAGTTTTTTTCCGAAGAAAAAGCATTATGAATCCCGCGCCATAATGGATAAATGGTGAATGAGGTTCCAATTTAATAAAGAATAAACAGCCGCTTCGATTTTGAAGCGGCTGTTTTTTATAGAGAGATCTTGAAATTTTATACGTTTCTTGACAGGAAATTCGCGATCAATCTCTCGCTTTCATCTTCAAAAACGGCGGAACGTCCAGTTTTTCCTTCTTCTGACGGTTCAGGAAACCGGGCAGAACGGAATCATTGTTCTCGGAAACCGGGCGAACGATGGATTCAACCGGCTCACGCTGGTAGATATTGCGGGCGGGAATCGGACGTGCCGGGGTCACCTGAGCAATGGTGGGCTGATTGCCGACATAAGAATCCGCTTCCGGATAACCGGTGGCAACGACCGTGATACGGATCTGATCCTGCAGGGACGGGTCAATGACTGCACCAAAGATGAGGTTGACATCCTTATCAGCGGATTCACGGATAATGGCAGCGGCCTCATTGACTTCGTAAAGGGTCATGTCCTCACCGCCGGTGACATTGAACAGGATACCGCGGGCACCGGTGATGGCAACATCCAGCAGGTCATTGTTGATGGCCTTCTCAGCAGCCTTGCGGGCACGGTCTTCACCTTCGCCGACACCGATAGCCATCAGGGCAGCTCCGCCTTCGGACATGATGGAGCGGACATCTGCAAAGTCCAGGTTTATGAGTCCCGGGATGGTGATGAGCTCGGAAATACCCTGAATACCCTGGCGAAGCACATCGTCAGCCTGACTGAAGGCGGCCTTCATGGTCACTTTCTTGTCGACGATCTGCAGCAGACGGTCATTCGGGATAACGATCAATGTATCAGCGTTTTGTTTGAGATTATCAATGCCGGACATGGCGGACTTCATACGGCGCGGACCTTCAAAGCTGAAGGGTTTTGTCACCACACCGATGGTCAGGGCACCGATCTCACGGCAGATCTCTGCCACGATCGGAGCAGCTCCGGTCCCGGTACCGCCGCCCATACCGGCGGTGATGAACACCATGTCGGCGCCGTTCAGCGCTTCGCGGATCTCGTCACGGGATTCTTCCGCAGCGGTACGACCAACTTCAGGATTTCCGCCGGCTCCCAGACCGCGTGTGGACTTCTCTCCGATCCGTACGCGTGTCCCGGCTTTTGAGGCAATCAATGCCTGGGAATCTGTGTTTACAGCGATGAATTCAAGGCCTTGCATGCCTTCATCGATCATACGATTGACAGCATTGCAGCCGGCACCGCCGACTCCAATGACTTTGATACGGGCACCACTCTCTCCAAAGTTTTCCATATCTCTCTCCTATTTTTTTCTAACCAATGCATCTATTTTACCTTAAAAATTTAAGATTAGCAAATAAAATCAGCAATTTGTTATATCTTAAATATTTAAGATTTAACTTCCAAAACGGCTTTTATTCTACCTTAAAATTTTCAAAACCTCCTGAAAAAGTAACATCTAAAGCAGCTATTCAAATCCGGCAGTGCGGGACACACTGCAGACCTTTCTCGGTGTCCCGCACGAATAGGCTACCGGAAAACTACGGCAGGAGCATGCGGAAGAAACGCTTCACGCGGTCTCCGGTGGTCACGATTGTATTGGCCTTGGCAGCCTCCTCCGGGCTGCTTTCCTGCACCAGCATGCTCCAATAAAGCAATCCGACAGCGGTAGAATAAGCCGGACTGTTCAGCTGGTCGATCATCCCCGTCATCCGTTCCGGCTTTGCAATACGCACCGGCATGCCGAGGATATCCGATCCCAGTTTGTCGATGCCCGGCAGCAGCGAAGTACCGCCGGTCAGCACCATGCCGGCAGGGAGCAGATTGTCATATCCGGAGCGTTTGATCTCCTGCAGCACCAGCTGGAACATTTCCTCAGCCCGCATGTTGATGACTTCCGCCAGCTGCTTGCGGCTGAACTTCGCGGCTTCATCCTTGCCGAAGGTACGGCAGTAGAAATATTCATCGTCATCCACATACTTCGGCAGGGCACAGCCATGCATCTTCTTCACCTCCTCAGCCTGGGCAGCCGGCAGATGAAATGCCTGGGAAATATCAGCTGTGATGTGATTTCCTCCAACGGAGATCACATTGGTATGCCAGACATCATTGTTGATAAACATGGCCATATCGGTGGTACCTCCGCCGATATCGCAGACCACAACGCCCATCTGTTTCTCGATATCCGTCAGCAGCACAGAAGCATCCGCAAGGGAGTTGAGCACAAACTGGCTCACATCGACCTCAGCCGTCATAATGCACTGGCGCAGGTTTTCAATGGAAGATTCGGAAGCAGTAATGATGTGCGCCTCCACATCCAGACGGGAGCCGTACATACCTTTCGGAGAACGGATGCCCTCGATGCCATCAACACTGAAGGTCCGCTGCACCGTATGGATAATGGTCCTTCCGCTGGGGATGGAGATCGCCTTGACGGATTCCAGCACGCGGGCAACATCCTCCTTGCTGATCACACCGCCCACAATGCCGACGGTAGCTTTGTTGTTGACGGAAGAAATGTGAGAACCGGCGACACTCACCACCGCATTATCGATCTGCAGACCGGAAGCGCGTTCAGCCTTTTTGATGGACGATGCGATCGAGTTTGCCGCCAAAGGAATGTCGATCACCATTCCCTTTCGGATCCCCTGCGTCGGTTCAATACCGACACCCAGAATACGTACCGTTTGCTCATCTTCGACCTGTGCAGTCAATGTACAGACCTTTGTCGTTCCGACATCAATAGCAGTGATAATCGCATCTTTTTCCATAATCAATTCTCCACAAAGCGATAATAAGGTGCATCCTTAAATTCCAGGCTGACAAGGATCGGTTCGATTTCATTCTCCCGAAAATATTTTGTCAGACTTGTCTGCATCCTCAGTTTTTCATCCATATCCGAATCCGTTTTTCCGAAGAAGATCCGCCAGCCCTCATCCGTGTCCCAGCCGAACCCATGTTTGTAAGTATAGATCAGCGGTTTTCCCTCCGGGACATGGCTGCCCATGGTGACGATAGTCTTCAGCACATCCTTACTGAAATACAGCGGCACATTCCGATCCTCCTGGGAAAGAGAACCGGGATAGGAATCTGCATAGACATGAATGGTCTCCTCCTGCGAACGGCTTTCGCTCAGCACCATGCCATCCTTATCGATCCAAAAGCGGCTGCCGCCGAAATCCCACTCCACCACCGGGATGCGCTCCGTTAGTTCGATGCGCATCTCCGCCGGAAAATCAATGGTTACTACGGCATCATAGATATCCTGATAACGCTGCAGCAGGGTGGAACGGACCTGATCCGGGTTCACCGCAAAAACAGGTTTGCCGAGGGCTCCTGTAAAGTAAACGATCTCATTTTTGTTGATTTTTTCCATCCCCGTGATCACAATATCATTGAAACGGAATTGCGGCAGGAAGGCATAGCCGGCGGCCATTCCTCCGAAAATAAGCGCCAAAATTCCCGAAAACCAGCGGGCACCGGCATTCTGACGATTCCTGAGCTTCCGCTCTCGGTCTGCTTCCGTTTCCTGGCTCTGCGTATAAAGCGTTTGAAGCTTGACCGGTTCCGGTATCTTCGGAGCTTCCTTTTCCTTCCTTCGCTCCCGCAGCTTGCGCAGGCGTTCATTTTCGGGTCCGCTGTTATTTTCCATCATCCCGGTTCAAACCCCATCAATTCAATTTCCGGTTCCAGCAATATTTTGAACTGTTCAAAGACGGTCCTCTGCACATGCAGGACCAGCCTGTGATAGTCATCCGCGGTCACACCGGGTTCCGTGGTGATGAAATTCGCGTGCTTCATACTCACCGCAGCCTTCCCGATGGAAAACCCCTTCAAGCCGGCAGCCTGGATCAGCTTCCCGGCTGACTCGTTCGGCGGATTTTTGAAAACAGAGCCAAGACTGTGCTCATCCACCGGCTGAGATGCCTTTCTGGCAGCCCTGTGTTCCTCACATTTCGCGATGATTTCAGCTTTTGTCCCTTTCTGCACCCGGAAGACAGCTTCCAGCAGAATCGGACTGTTCGGCTCCCGTTTTAGAAGGCCGGAGCGATAGTCAAACCTCATTTCTTCGCACGGCAGCTGAACCAGACTGCCGCTGTGATCAATGGCGGTCCCGGTCAGATAGCTCTGCGAAATATCCGAACCAAAAGCACCGGCGTTGCCATAGACCGCACCGCCGACCGTACCGGGAAGACCGGCAGCCCACTCAAATCCGCTGAGCTCGTTTTCAATGCAATAACGCACCAAAGCAGCCATTCCCGCACCGGAATCCGCCGTCAGCAAAACGCTGCCGTCCCCGGTTTCCGCATGAGAAATGGTCCCCTTCCGGTTCAAAAGAATGATGCCGTCAAAGCCCTCATCACTCACCAGCACATTGGTCAACCCGCCGAAAACCCGAAAAGGGAGCCCCAGCGTGATGCAGCGCCTGATCAAATCACCCAGCATCTCTTTACTGTCTATGCGCAATAATCCGGCACAGGGGCCTCCGCACAGGGAAAAGGCATAACGGCTCAGCAGTTCCCCGCTCAGGAATGCCTTTTCGTAAGGCGAAAAGAGAGAGGCATCAATGTTCCGCATGCTTCAGCAGCTCCAATGTCATCGGTGAGACTTTGTTTGCATCCCCGGCAGACAGTGTGATCACCACATCCCCCGCCTTCAGGGTTCCCGCCAGGTAATCCGCGATTTCCGAATTGGTGCCGATATGCTTCACGGAAGGATGATGAACAGCCTTCATCACGTCCTCAATGCCGAAATCCGTATAGCTTTCCCGTGCCGCGAAGATATCGGTAATGATCACTTCGTCCGCATCCGCAAAGGAAAGGGCAAAATCCTGGAGCAGACTCTGCGTCCGGCTGTAGGTATGCGGCTGCCAGACGGCAAAAATGCGGTGAGAAGGATAATACTCCCGGGCAGCTCTCAGCGTAGCTTTAATTTCCGTGGGATGATGGGCGTAATCATCAACAAAGCAGATACCGTTCCATTCACCCACCTTTTCAAAGCGGCGGCCGATGCCATGGAAGGAAGACAATGCCTCTGCCGCTTTTTCAAGATCCAGCCCGTTCACGGCACAGAAACTCAGCACCAGCAGAGCATTGGAGACATTATGCTTTCCCGGAATACTGAGATGCACCGGAACGCTTCGCGTTCCGTCGTCGAAGACGAACGTATAACATCCGCCTGCAGAAAGCGCAGGCTCCGAGGCCTTGAAATCAGCCGCTTTCCCGATGCCGTAACGGTAAACTTTCCGACCGTCAGGAACCGTAAGGGCTGACTGGTTCGGGTCGTCTGCATTCAGTAAGATGAACCCGTCCGGCCGTGTTTTGTTCAGGAAGTTCTGAAAAGCTTCCATATAGATTTCAGGCGTCGGGAAACAATCAGGATGATCATATTCCACCTTCGTCAGCGCTGCCGCATAAGGCTCGAGTCCCAGGAACATGTTGTCATATTCATCGGCTTCAATGACGAAAAATTCTCCTTTTCCGGCTGCAGCATTGCGTCCCATATCCTTCACGGAGCTGCCGACGATAAATCCGGGCTCCACACCCAATTTGGTCAGCACCCAGGTCATCATTGAGGTAGTCGTGCTCTTCCCGTGTGATCCGGCAATGGCCGCCACTTTCCGTCCGGAAAGCATGAAACCGAGGAATTCCCGGCGCTTCAGGGTCTGAATGCCGCGTCTGCGGGCTTCGGCGAGCTCCGGATTATCATCATGGATCGCGGAGGAGTAAAAAACCAGGTCCGGCTCGCTGATATTTTCCGCACACTGCGGCACCATCACCCGGATTCCGCGGGAACGAAGATCCAACGTGTAGACAGATTCCGAACGGTCCGACCCGCTCACATCTGCACCCATCTCATAGAGAACGACTGCGATCGGTGCCATACCGGTCCCGCCGATGCCGATGATATGGATCTTCATTTCATTCAGATTTTTCATTCCGGCCTCACTCAAAATTCTTTCTTCGCGGCAGATTTCAAAATATCCAGAATATTCTTTGCCGCATCCGGCATCGCCAGACTCTTCATGGACGCTTTCATGGCAGAAAGCTTTTCCGGATGGTCCAGCAGATCCGTCACGGTTCCGGCCATTTTCGCACTCAGCTCTTCGTCTTTGATCATCAGTGCCGCATTTTTCGACACCAGGTAATCCGCGTTCACCTTCTGATAGCGCCAGGCATAAGGATAAGGCACCAGGATCGCCGGAACACCGAACAGCGGGAACTCCCCCAGCGTGGAAGCACCGGCACGGGAAATGATCAGATCCGCAGCCGAAAAAGCGGCGCCCATCTCTTCATGCAGGTAAGGGAAAATCTTGTAATTGCGCTTTTCCGCATCCGTAAGTCCGTTGTAAAACTGCTGCATGTCCTCCCAGTCCGTGGTACCGGTGACATGAATGATCTGACAGCGCGGCAGAAGCCCGCCAAGATTGGCTTTCAGCGCCTGGTTGATCGACCGGGCACCCTTGCTGCCGCCGAATACGAATAACACCGGCAGATCGTCAGAAAGGCCGAAACCTTCCAGTGCCTTCGCCCTGTCCCACTGCCGAATATCCTCCCGCGTGGGATAGCCGGTGATCCTGATCTTTTCGGGATCCTTGAAATAATTCACGGAATCCCGGCAGACCACCGTGATCACATCGGCATTTTTACTCAGTGAATTCAGCGCCATACCCGGTTCAATATCCGGGACAAAGAGCACCGAAGGGATCTTCCGTCCGGCCATAGCCACCGGAAAGCCTACATAACCGCCGGTGAAAAACATCACATCCGGCTTGAATTCCCGGATGATTTTCCCCGCGGCAAAATAACCCTTTACCAGTTTAATAACCCGGCCCGGGAGAGAGAGTACATTCACACCATGCAGACCGGCAGCAGGGATACCACGAAATTCGATCCCTGCACGCTTCACCAGATCGGCCTCAAGACCGTCTTCAGAACCGACCCAAAGGACTTCGATATCCTTATTCTTCTCTGCCTGAAGAACTGCCAGGGCGGGATACACGCCACCCCCAGTCCCCCCCGCGCATATTAATAATCGCATCAGGTTCGTTCCTTCCTTTTTTCGCGTTTTCAATTGCAGAGACACGGGAAATGTTCAAGAGAATACCCAAACAACCCATGGTACAAATCATACTGGACCCGCCCAGACTGATAAGCGGCAGGGCATTGCCCGCAAACGGCATGATGTTGAGCATAACGCAGATGTTCAGCGCTGCTTCCATAAAGACCCAAAGGGTAATGCCGCCTGCCAGGATCTTGCCGAAATAGTCCGGTGCTTTTTTGAAGATCTCATACCCGCGCCACAGGATGCAGGTATATAAACCGATCACAAAGGCACCGCCGACCAGCCCGGTTTCCTCCAGGATCACAGCAAAAATGCTGTCCGTCCAGGCAAAGGGCAGGCCGGTCAATTTTGCTGTTCCCTTCCCGATACCGACACCGAAAATACCGCCGTTGATGATGGCATTGTAAGCCCTGCGGATATGGTAAGAAGCCCCGGTCGGGTTCACCAGACCGGCAAAATATTCCTCAAACCGGGTACCGACCTTATCGAAGAAGAAATAACCGCCGACCGCAAAGATCAGCAGAATAAACACGATAATAAAGAGATGCTTCATGTTACCGCCGGAAATATAAAGCATCACACCGCCGATCACCGCAATGGTCAGCGCTGCGCTGATGTCCGGCTGCAGAAAGACCAGCAGCGTCGGCAGACCGATAACGATCAGGGCAGGGAAGGTACCTTTTGCGAAAGAAGAGAGGCTCTCCCGGCGGCTGGAGAGGTAGGATGAAAGGTACAGAATCACCGCAACCTTCGCAAATTCCGAAGGCTGCACCGAACCGCCATCCGTCAGTGTACGCGTGTACCCGGTAGTCGAACCAATGTTCCGCACATCCACAAGGATGATCACCAGCAGCCCGAGTATCCCCAGCATGAACCACATCGTAAAATACTGCAGCTTATGGTAATCGAACAATGCTGCAGCTATCAACACAGCCGTACCGAGAAAAACCCAGCGAACCTGCCGGAAAAGGATATAGGTACCCGAATCGTAAGCCTGCAGTGAATAGTTCCAGCTTGCGGAATAAAGCATCAGCATGCCGAAAACCAGCAGCATCACGATGGCTATGATCAGCGGTACATCGATCAGCAGCTGCGTTGAGACACGGACACCTTTGACCTTTAATCTTCTTCCGATTATTCCAGTGCTTTCACCCATTCCGTAAACTTATCGCCCCTTTCTTCAAAATTCAAAAAAGCATCATAACTGGTACCGCCCGGAGAAAGCAGTACGACATCGCCTTCCCGGCAATTTTCAGCGGCTGCCTTCACCGCTTCTTCCAATGTTTCACAACGGATCACCAGCGGACCATTCGGCTTTTGAGCCTGTTTGAGCGCATCTTCGATCAACCCGGCAGCTTCGCCAAACAGCACCACACAGTGAGCACGCTGCTGGAGCTCTTCCGCAAGTTCGCCCCACGGCAAGTTTTTGTCCCGTCCGCCCAGCAGCAGTACCAGCGGTTCATGGAAACTGTGCAAAGCAGCCATGGTTCGCTCGGGTGCTGTGGCGATCGAGTCGTTGTACCAGTCCGCACCGTGATATTTGCGCACCCACTGCAGGCGATGCTGCACGCCGGTGAAACCTTCCACACCGGCACGCATCGCTTCAACAGGGAAGCCTGCCGCTGCAGCAATGGCACAGGCCGCCATGACGTTGCAGATATTGTGGCGGCCCCGCAGCAGGATCAGGTCCGTACCCATAACGACGGTTTCCATCCCGCTTTCACGGTAAATGATTTGATCCCCCTTCAGATAGACCGCACGGGTTTCTTCCGCTCCGGGTTTCTCAAACCCGAAGCTCACCAGACCGCCTTTCAGGATCTCCCGCTGCTGCCAGGTGATCTCATTTTCACGAAACAGCACAGCCGTATCCGAAGCGTTCTGATAACGCAAAATATTCACCTTGGCTGCCGTATAATTCTCCATCGTCTCATGCCGGTCCAAATGGTTTGGCGTGATATTCAGGATTGCAGCCACCTGCGGACTGTTTTTCACCAGCTCCAGCTGGAAGCTGGAAAGCTCCAGCACCACCAGATCATCCGGCTTGATTTCATCGATAAATGACATCAGTGCATAACCGATGTTGCCGCCTACCCAGACTTTTTGCCCGGGTTTTGCAGCAGCATGTGCCATCCTGCCCACCAGCGTGGTGGTCGTGGTCTTCCCGGACGAACCGGTGATAGCAATGATGGGATTTTTCACCTCATGCAGGAAAATTGAGGCATCATTATATACCGGGATCCCGCGTTTCAGCGCTTCCTGCAGGAACGGAATGCGCAAATCGGCACCGGCCGTCACGCAAAGCATATCCGCACGGTCCAGCAGGGACAAAGGATGCTCCCCGCAAACCCACTCCGGTGCAATATCAGCCACCGATTCTCGAGCTGCTTCCAACTGATCATAAGAGCGCTTATCCGTGATGATTACACGGCCGCCATGTGCTGAAGCATATTTGGCAAGTGCCAGCCCCTGGCGGGCTGCACCCAGCACAACCACTGTTTTTCCTTCAAAATCGAGCATCTTATTACCCCTTACATAGCAGCCAGACCGACGCCCAGCATCGCGAACAGCAGACTGATGAGCCAAAAACGCTGAACGACCTGCATTTCACTCCAGCCCTTTTCCTGAAAATGGTGATGGATCGGCGCCATACGGAAAAGCCGCTTTCCGTGCGTGAATTTGAAATAAGCCACCTGCAGCATCACCGAAAGTGTCTCACTCACCGGAATGATGGCGATGATCGGCAGCACAAGCCAGTGCCTGGAGATCAGGGCAACCACCGCAAGCGTCGCACCAAGCGAAAGCGAACCGGCATCTCCCATGAACATCATGGCAGGATTCACATTAAACCAGAGGAAACCGAACAATGCTCCGACCAGGATAAAACAAAAGCGGCTCAAAAAGATCTCCCCTTCCTGCAGCAGGATAATGCCATAGGCAGCAAAAGCAGTAGCACAGATCAAACCGGCAAGCCCATCCATACCGTCGGTCAGGTTCACCGCATTGGACGTACCGACGATCAGGAAGATTGCAATCGGGTAAAACCAAAAGCCAACATTGATCGGATAAGGAGAATTTGGCCAGATCATATCCGAAACACCGAGCTTTTCCTTAATAATATACGCGAATAATACACTCAGGATCAGCTGAAGCAGGAACTTCATCTTCGCACTCATGCCCAGGCCTCTGCGGGAACCGCGGATGCCTTCCCAGTCGTCCACCGCACCGATGATCGAATAAAGAAGCAGCGCCATCATAGGAATAAGATAGGATTGACCGATCAGCTGGACACCAAACAGATTCGCCGCGTTCAGCAGCAAATTGATGAGCACTGTCGGGAAGATGAAAAGAAAACCGCCCATGGTCGGCGTACCCATTTTGGAAAACTGGACTTCCGGGCCTTCGGCACGAATCAATTTACCGATTTTCAGGCGCCGCAGCAGGTAAAGGAAAGGCTGCCCCCAAATCAGTGTCAGCAGGAAGCTCAGCCCGGAAATTGCCAATGTCGTTGTTGTCCCTCTCATCCCTGAGCCTCCAAAGCATTCACAATTTGTTTCATCTTCATACCTAAAGAGCCCTTCACAAGAATCACATCATTCTCACTGCCAAAATTTTCCCTGACAAAATTCACACTATCGGCAGCAGTCTCAAAGCGGAAAACCTTTTTTGCATCCATGCCCTTTGCTATAGCCGCATCACACAAATATTTCGAAAGCGGACCGGCAGCCACCAGCACGTCACAGGACTCAGCTGCACGTTCGCCGACTTTCTCATGTCCATGTTTTTCATACTGGCCCAATTCCAGCATATCTCCCAGGACTGCGATTTTCCTGCCCTTCATTTCCGAAAGCAGATTCAAGGCAGCGGCAGCCGCATCAGGTGAAGAATTATAGGAATCATCGATCAACATTCCACCGCCGATCGTTTTGGTGATGCGCATGCGGATCTGGTTTTGAGCATGCGCCAAACCGTCCAGGATCTCCTCCCAGCTGAGACCCTTCACCAGTCCGACAGCTGCAGCACGCAGGGCAGTAAGGGCGGAATGCCGTCCGATCAGCGGGATCTTCGCGACATGTTTTTCACCCTGATAATTCAAAGCAAAACGAACACCATCCAGGCCGCAGCTTTCCACATCGCTGATATAAAGATCGGCAGCAGGATCCGTCCCGTAATAAAAGACCTTCGCCTTCGTGACTTCAGCCATCGGACGGACATAAGGATCATCGTAGTTCAGGATGGCAGTCCCATCAGCCGGAAGTGCCTGCACCAGCTCGCTTTTTCCCCGGGCGATCACCTCCATCGACCCGGCCCGTGAGGCATGGACCATTCCGATATTCGTGATAACACCCACAGAAGGCGCAGCGATCTGACACAGCTGGTCGATCTCTCCCTGGACATAAAAACCCATTTCCAGGACTGCCTGCTCTGTTTTTTCATCTGTCTGCAGCATCGTCAGCGGCAGACCGATCTCGTTGTTCATGTTTCCCGGTGTTTTGAGGGTGCGGTAGTGACGGGAAAGCACATCATAAATCAATTCTTTTGAGGAAGTCTTCCCGACACTCCCGGTAATGCCGAGCACTTCCATCTGCGGGAGCTGCCTGCGGTGGTAAGCGGCAATTTTCTGCAGGGCAGTGATCGTGTTGCTTACGCGAATACAAAACGACTGGGAATCTGTTATCGAAGTGATCTCATCAGAATCGTCCCGCAGATCCATGACCCGGAATTCACCGGAAAGATCTTCCTGGATCAAAGCAGCGCGTGCCCCGCTGGAAAACGCGTCGGGAACGAATTTATGTCCATCGGTCCGTTCACCGGGAATCGCGACGAAAAGTGTCCCTGCAGCAGCCTCATGTGAGTCCCTTACTGCCTCACGGAAAACTATATCATCTCCCTGAAATTCTTTTCCGGAAAGCGCCCGGACAATTTCACTTAATCGGAACATTTCGCTCCCTTTCTCATTGGTTTACCAATAGTAATAGTAATAATCTTCTTCCGGTTCTGCTGTCGGGCAGACATCGGTATATAAACATTTCCGGGTGCGGTCATCCGGGAGACGCATATATGGCGCGATATTTTCAACGATCTCGCTGAAAAGCGGGGCAGAGACTTCAGAGCCCCAAATAGAGTGGGACGGTTCCTGTACCCAGACATAAGCGATGAACTGCGGGTCATCAGCAGGACCCCAGCCCACAAAGGAAGCATTGGTCGTATTCAGCACATAACCGAGCCCTTCGACCGCGATTTCACCGGTACCGGTCTTCCCTGCGATGCGGATGTTCCGCACCTGAGCATCAGAGGCTTCGATTTCAATGGAAGTCGCCAGCATTTCCGTCACGGTACGGGCTGTTTCCGCACTGATCGGCCTGCCGATTTCAGACGGGACGATTTTCTCAACCTGACCGTTGTAGCGGATCTCACGCACAATGTGCGGCTGCATGATCACACCGTCATTAGCCAGTGCGGAGATGGCAGCCACCATCTGAATAGGGGTAGCCATAAGACCCTGACCGAAGGAATTTGTAGAAAGGCTGATCTGCGTCCACATGGAGCTTCCGGGTTTCGCAACAGGATAATAATCTTCCTGAGCCAATTCAATGTTGGTCGGTTTCCCGATCCCGAAGGCGTCCAGATACTGATAAAACTTTTCCGCTCCGACGAGGTCCGTGATATATGCCATGCAGGTATTCAGAGAGTGCTGCATACAGCCCACCATGGACTGCGGTCCCCAGGCACCGCGGTCCCAGTTCATAATGTCTGTTCCCATCACGGTATAAACGCCGGTATCGTTGAAGATCGTAGAGGGTTTCACCGCTCCTGTATCGATGGCGATTGCCATGGTCAGGACCTTGAACACGGACCCGGGTTCATAAGGCTGCATGACCGCAGGATTGAATTTATTATCACGGGTGAATGCCGCAGCGGAATCCCAATATTCATTGAGGTTGATCCGGGGGTAAGTCGCCATCGCCAGGACCTCCCCGTTTTTCGGATTGGCAACCACCACTGTTGCACTTTTGGCTTCATTGATCTCAACAGCTTCTTTGATGCTTCTTTCGCAAAGTTCCTGAATCTTACGGTCGATCGTCAGCACGATGGATGCCCCGTTCGGGATGTCCGGAATCCTGTCCGGAACATTCGGGTCCAGCGAAAAACGATGAGAAATGGTTTTGGCGGATAAAATGTCGTCATAATACTGTTCGATCCCATAAGCCGCCTGGCTGTTGGGATTACGATACGGGAAGAAACCGACAATGTTTGAGGCCAGTTCATCGTTCGGATAATAGCGATGAATGTTCGGATAATAGATCACCGCATCCAGGTCTTCCGGTTTATCGTTTTTGTTCTGATAAGTGCGGTTCAGGGTATTCTTCGTGATTTCCAACTGCTCGATTTGCTCTTTGGTGGCATAGTTCGTCAGGGTCCACTCAACGCTGACTCCGGGCTCAAAGGGGATTTCAGCCGAAGCCCTCACCGTTTCACGATCCAGGCCAAAAATCGGTGCAATATAATCCGCGATGAAATCGCCGTGCCCGTTGGCATGCTGCAGATTCAGCGCGATGGTATAACTGACGGTGTTCCCTGCCAGCAGATAACCCTGCCGGTCATAGATGTTCCCCCGTTCGGAACTGACTTCAACCGTCATATATTCATAATCTTCTTCCGTCTCCAGCTTCATCTGAATGGCAGATTCATCCATCATCAGCATGCAGATACGCAGCCCCATCACCAAAGAAAGGCCTGTGAAGAAGAACAACAGTGCTCGAAAACGAGAATCAATTTGAGACTTCATAACTTTCGATCCCGGTCGTTATCCGTTTATAGAGCCACTCCTGAAGTGACTCCGTGTATTCCGGTTTTACCAGTGAAACATACCCCGTCTGAGTGGTTTCCTGTTCAGGGGCCTCTGAATTGATCCCCGTGCCGGTATAACCGTCAACAATGACATAAGCATATTCATCTTCGTCTGTAAAATCAATGTCTGTGAATCCCGCCTGTTCGGCACGCTGCTGCATAGCTTTATAAGCGGTCAGGATCCCTTCATCCGTAGTAAGATCAGCGATCTGACGGGAATAATCTGAACGATCCTCCTGCAGCAGCTGGATCCGCAGCTTGACATCTGTCATTCGTTCGGAAATGGAAAGGTAAACCATCGTCACCGCGGCAGCAACAAACGTAACCATCAAAATCGTGATGATCCGCTTCATCTGCTTTCGCCATGGAGCTATCCTGTAGGCCGATTGATTCTTCCCCTTCATCCGATTTCCTCTATTTTCAAATTTTCACCGCCGCGCGGAGTTTTGCGCTGCGGGCCCTTGGGTTCAGCCTGATTTCCTCATCGTCTGCCGTGACCGGATGGCGGGTGAGTTCACGCAGGGAAGCCTTATGTCCACAGGTGCAGACGGGCTGATCCGGAAGGCAAAGGCAATCCTTCGATTCGGTTTTGAAAAAGTTCTTTACGATCCGGTCTTCCAGCGAATGGAAGGAGATCACCAGCAGCCGGCCGCCCGGTTTCAGCGCTTTGAGAGCTGCGGGAAGCACAGCTTCCACCGCATCCAGCTCTCCGTTGACTGCGATACGGATCGCCTGAAAACTGCGGGTGGCAGGATGGATCTTTTCCCGGCTGTTCCCGACAGCACTGAGGATCAACTCCCGCAGCTGAGCTGTTGTTTCAATTTTCACGTGTTCCCGCTCCGCACAGATCATCGCGGCGATCTGACGGCTTTTCCGCTCCTCACCATACTGCCACAGGATCCGGACAAGTTCCTCTTCCGGCCAGGTGTTCACCACATCGGCAGCCGTCAGACTTTGCTCCGGAGAAAAGCGCATGTCAAGCGGTCCGTCTTGTAAAAATGAAAACCCACGGTCCTGCCGGTCCAGCTGCATGGATGAGACGCCGAGATCCACCATGAAACCGTCCAGGCTGTTCTCCTCCGCATAAAGACCAATGTTGACATAGGAATCCTGTACAATGCGCACACGTTCACCAAAAGGTTCGAGACGTTCCCGGGCAATGGAGATCGCCGCAGGATCCAGATCGAATGAAATCAGTTTTCCGTCAGGAGAGGAAGCTTTCAGGATCGCTTCACTGTGACCGCCTGCCCCCAGCGTACCGTCAGCATACTGTCCGCCTGCTTTGGGATCCATCAGGCGCATGCATGCATCCGGCATCACCGGTATATGGGAAGTATACAGCGAAGGATCAATCATCTCTGCTCCACTGCCCGTTCATCAGCATAGCAAAATTTGCTGTCATCGCCTCATCGTGAAATGCTTCTTCTTCAGCATGTTTCCAGCCCTCGGCAGTCCAGATCTCGATATAATCATTGGAGCCGGCAAACACCACTTTATCGATTATATCTGAAGAAAGCTCTTCCCGCAAAAATTGAGGAATGACAAAACGGCCGTTTGCATCAATTTCGATGCACTCGGCTTTGTTGAACATTCTTCTGCGGTAAATGCGTGCAGTTGGATCCGCAAGGCTCAGTCTGCCGATTTCCTCGGCCATGGCGTTAAAATGAGCAGTGGAATAAATCACCAGGTTTTTGTCGATCCCCACCGAAAGATAAGCCTCCCCGCCCAGCTCGTTCCGAAAACGTGCCGGCATGGAAGTCCGTCCTTTCTTATCGATGGTATGTTCATAAACTCCGGTAAACATTTCTCTCCTCACAGCAAAGTGATACAAATGGACCTTTATGGGAATTTATACCACTTTATACCCTATTATAATATTTTTTAAGGATTTCGCAAGAGGAAATATTAAAATTTCGGATAAATGATCGGTGCTTCCTTAAATGATTTTCGGCATACGGACAGAGAGACAGCTGAGGCCGCCGTCCTGTTTTTCGATCTCACTCATGGGCGTGGTCAGGATTTGGAATCCCGCTTCGCGCAGCTGTCTTTCGGTATCAGGGAACCCTTCCGGCATTATGACGGTATTTTTGATGCGCACGCAGTTGGCAGCATAGGCCTCAGCCTCCGTCGTGACGATCACATTGTATCCCGCATAAGCCGGCAGATCTTTGAAAGCAGGGCAGCAGATCACGGTATTATTTCCGATATAACTCATTCCGGTAGAAAGATGCAGAATCCGGATACCACGGATATCGCAGAAAGCACAGGTGAAGCCGTAACGGCTGACGATATCAGCAAACTGCCGGGCACCCTCTTCATTGGTACGGGAAGAAATGCCGACGAAGAAATGATTTCCGGCCCGGCAGATATCGCCGCCCTCCAGCGTGCCGGGCTTTTGGATGGCTTCGATGCGGTCACCATAATAAGATTCGATCACCGGACGCATCAGCGCTTCTTCCCCCTGACGAAGCGGACGGCAGAAGGAAGGGATCACCGCCATGCGGTCGGTCACGATCACTTCATCCTCCGTGAAACAGGAATCCGGATAATCATCCTCCGTGGGCAGGACGACCACTTCGATCCCACAGCTGCGCAGGGCAGCCACATACTGCCTGTGCTGTTCTTGTGCAAGCTTCACATCCGGCTTTCCCAGAAGTCCGTGGGTCAGTCCGTTTGCAAAGGTCTCACAGGGCGGACGGGTTATCGCTCTCTCGTAATCAAACATTTTCTCTCTCCTTTACCCGGCGCAGCCGGATTTCACCGGCCGCAGGCCGATTTCACCGCAAAGCGATTTCACTTTACCATCTCTTCAAAAATCTCTTCCAGACGGCGTGCAGCCGTATCCCGGTCAAATTTCTCCCTGACAGCCTTCCGTCCGTTTTCGCCCATTTTCCGGCAGTTCTCAGGATCGCCTGCCAATTGGAGAACCGCATCCGCCAGCGCCCGGGGATCACCGGGCTCCGCAAAGACACCGGCCTGATTTTCCTCAACCACCTCACGAATCACGCCGTCGATCTGGCAGATCACCGGGTCACCGCAAGCCATGATGTCAAACACCTTGTTCGGATAGGTCGTCTTGAACATATCCAGCTTTTTGAGGATCGCGAGCCCCGCATCTTCGGCAGACATCACCGCCGGGATTTCATCCTTGGAAACGGGCGGAACAAACAACACGTTGGAAAGTCCTTTTTCATCCTTCAGCGCCTCCAGACGAGGTTTATCCTTCCCGCTACCTACAAACACAAAGCGTATATCGTCCCGATCCTGCAGGATCTCCGCTGCTTGCAGCACGGTCTCCAGGTCATTGGCAGGGCCGTGAGCACCGCTGTACATCACAACAAATTTATCCTTCAGACCATGTTTTTCACGGAATTCATCCCCGTTTGCACCTTCAAACATCGCTTCATCCGCCCCGTTCGGGACAAGCTTCGGCGTTTTGCCGCAGATATCCCGGATATAGGGAATGAAACCCGGAGAATTGACGATGATACGGTCCGCATGATCATAAAGGAACTTTTCCAGCCAGCGGGACATGCGGATCAGCGTGGGATTGGTCAGAGCACCCATAGCAATGGCGAACTCCGGCCAGAGATCGCGGATCTCCAGCAGCATCTTCTTCCGCTTGCAGCGGGCAGAAAGCCAGGCAGTCCAGCCCTGGAACAAATTCGGAGACGTTCCCCAGACCAGATCCACATGCTTCACGTTCAATGCACAGAAAAACGAGGAAAACATAAAGGAGAAAAAGGCAAGCACACGCGGGACAAAGCCTTTGTGCATGCCGGAACTGGTCCAGCAATAGCAGAGCTCGATATTTTCCGCCCACTGTTCCTTCCTCCAC
This sequence comes from uncultured Leptolinea sp., assembly GCA_964457635.1. Classification (GTDB taxonomy): domain Bacteria; phylum Chloroflexota; class Anaerolineae; order Anaerolineales; family Anaerolineaceae; genus Flexilinea. The sequence goes on along the minus strand of CAYWGX010000002.1, from coordinate 9,988 downwards.
AGAAAATGTCCGGAAAGGCTGCTCTCGCCGCTCAGGTAACTCACCGGGCTGGTGATGATCGTCACCCTGTGGCCCCGGGCAGCCAGACGTTTGGCGAATTCAATGTGCCGGGTACCGCCGGCTTCTCCGGTGGTAACAAAGGCCTGATGGATGAGAAGAATGTGCATATCCGCCGCTCCGGAATTCAGGATAATTTCGTGATCAGTGTGTCAAAATGGAAGGGTGCCGTTCCCCGGCAGGTCACGATGATCGAAAGAGCCGGGATCTTTTCATTATAGGTCGGGGAATACCACCCGCACCAGGCATCTTCCCGGAAGCTTTCTCCCTCAAAATCGCCGCTGTTGAAGATGCTGTAACCCGCCCGGACGATGCGCAGATTGAAGTCCGTGTCGCTGCTGAATCCCATACGGATCCGGTCCAAAACCAGGACGCCTTTTTTATATTTGAAAGTCTGGTTCGGCAGCAGCCAGTGAAAACGGTAGAGATGAACCTTCTCACCGTCATCTCCGAGAGGGATCACATCATCAGCCACAGAAAAACCGCTTTCGATCAGCCGTACTGTCCTGCGATGTTTCAGGTTCAGCTTTTGAAAAGCACTGTGTTCGGCACTGATATAGGCCTCATTGCGGGAAAATACCTTGGCCTGATCCGGATCCAGCCAGCGGAATTTGCCGGCATCCGTCATAGGTTCCATGTGGTCCACCGTCATCACATTATGCATGGGAGCATACTTCAGACGGTTGTCCCAGTCCTCCACACCGGAATAGCGGTAGGTTCCCGGGTCCAGCAGTTCATTGACTCCATTGACCCAGACATCGAGGTGCAGACGGTCATCATGGGCGGGACGTCCAAAGAAAGGTTCCGCCAGCATCAGCACACGGCCGTGCTCATTCCCGACAGAAAGCGGACCGGCAGGTTCTGTATCTGCTTCCAGGTCAGCCCGTGTCAGATAAGTAGGCTGGACATTCAGCCAAACGCTCAGTTCATTCCGGGGACCGTCTCCGAAAAGCTTTTTTCCAAGGAAGATCTGTCCGGCGGCCTGCAGCGTCGGGCTGTAATCAGCATAATCGCTGCCGAAACAAAACATCAGACTGCCGTCATTGTGCCCAATGTTGGAGCACCGCCCGCTCTGCGGGTCACAGAAAGCATAAAGGTAGCGGACAGCGTTCCGCATCTTCGGCAGCAGTTTTTTCGGCCAGTCTGCACCTTTGATCCGCAGCAGCTGATCCACCCAGACTGCCAGCTGCAGCATCAAGCGATGGTAATTCGAACTGTGCTGGATATAGCAGCCGTTGGGAGCGATTTGGTCATCCAGCCCACGGAAGAAATTCCGCTTCCCGACACGCCACCATTTGTCCGCATCATGTGCCCCAGGCAGAACCACCGCTGCCGTCATCAGGGCAGCAGCCTCGCTCAGGAGATGATTGTTGCGCTGGGATTTAGCGTAGATCATCGTCTTCAGGATGCGTTTGGCGTGGGATTGGATCATCTTCGCTGTCAGGTCCGAGCGTTCCATGATCTGCTCATGATGTTTTGCAGAAGTCAGGTAGATGTTGTCGCTCTTCGGCAGCTGCAGGAAGATCCCGGCCGCAAAAGCGATGTTGATGAGCCGCAATCCGACTTCCTGAGCCGATTCCCAGTTTTCCCCAAGGTTCACTGGGTTCTTGCGGTTGAATTCATTCAGTTTTTCCCAAAAACAGGCTTCGGAGAGACCGCTGTGGGAAAGGACCTCACAGCGGAGCAGATTGTCCACCCAGCAAAAACGCGCATCCTCCCACACCAGCTTCAGGTCCGGTACAGGAATTTTGTGGTCGCTGGCCCAGTGTCGGCTGCCGTTGACCGGGTTCAGATTCAAAGGGAACGTTTTCTGTCCCCAAAATGGCCGGTATTCCCCTTTGCTCAGGATGTCTTTTTCGTCAAAGATGTGCAGGGAATCCGCAGTCAAGAATGGTTTCAGGAGACTCTCCTCCGGCATCGGCAGGGGTGTGAAGTCACCGTGCATGACTTCATTCTTCAGCGGGCGGTGCGGCATCAGCGTGCGGTAGATCCCGCTTTTCAGCAGGATCTGGTAGCAGGCGTTTTGCACCACCGGTTTCAGGCCGAGATCACGAACGGACTGCAGCACGAAGGAAAGGGCAGTCATTCGGCTTTGTCTCCTGTGACAAGCTCATCCAGTGAAGCGGGTGCAGGCACCTGGATCAGATCCTGCTGCCGGATGGATTCAATGGCACAGAAACAGGCAAGCATGCCGCCGAATATTTCATCATATCCGATCGGGGCCTTGATGCCGGAATGGGCAGCGGCCAGGAAGGAATTCCAGGCCCCTGCATGTCCCTTGTCCTGCCGGAGGGCTGAGCGCTCCTGTTTATGGTCTCCGTCCTTCCAGGTGTCCAGAGATCGGAAATCATTCAGGATGCCGATCCGTCCGCCGCCAAAGACCTCGACCCGTTCCTTGGCATAGGCCTTGTCACCATTGGCAAGATAACTGATGGTCCCGACGGATCCGTTTGCAAAACTCAGCTGAATGCTGACGTTGTCTTCATTATATTTTCCGCTGTCCGGCAGGCAGAATGCATTCACCTTTTCCGGCAGGGAACCGCACATCCAGATCAGAAAATCAATGAAATGACAGCCCTCACCAAGGATACGTCCGCCGCCAACCTCCGGATCCTGTGTCCAATGGGTTGGCGGGATGTAACCTGCATTGACCGTATAATGCATGGAAAGCGGTTCGGCACAATCAGCAAAGAACTGCTTCAGCTCCAGCGCCAGCGGGGCAAAACGGCGGTTGTAACCAACCATATAAAGCTGTCCGGGGTGAGCCAATACGCACTGACGGACCTGTGCCAGGGAAAGCAGATCCATGGCAGCCGGCTTTTCGCAGTAGACATTTTTGCCATTTTCCAGGGCGGTGATGCTTTGGGCGGCATGCAGGCTGTGAGGCGTCAGCAGCACTACATCGGCAATTTCCGGATCCGTCAGGATCGCATTGCCATCCGTCTCTACTTTTTCAAAGCCGAATTTTTCCGCACTGTGACGGGCCTTTCCGCCGGAACCGGATGCAATGGATCTCAGCACACAGCGGTTGGAACTGTCCTTCATTACCGGCAAAAAAGTCGCATTGGCATAATTTCCCGCACCCAGCACACCAATATTGGGTTTTGTTCCTTCCTGATCGCCCTGCAGCCGGACACAGTCAAGGGTGACCGCCTGATTTTCCGGCATTTCCGCTTTCTGCGGATATTCCAGCAGCACGCCCAGGAAAGGTTCGTTTTTCTTCCCGGTGATCAGGCTGTAGGCCTCTTCACCTTTTTCGATCGGAATCCGGTGAGTGATCAGCGAGCGCACGTCGATCTTCCCGTCCGCCAACAGGTCCACGAAGCTTTCCATGTTGCGGCCTTCCGTCCAGCGGACATAACCGATAGGATAATCCTGTCCGCGCTCTTCATAATTGGCATCATAACGCCCGGGACCGTAGGAACGGGAGACCATCACGCTCAGTTCTTTTTCATAATAGATTTTCCGGGGAATTTCCAGGCCGACCGCACCGATGGCGATCACTTTCCCGCGATCCCGGCAAAATCTGCCGGCCAATTCAATGGAATCGTTATCCTTACTTCCTGCGCAAATCAGCACATGGTCAAAACCGCGGCCCTTCGTGAACTGCGGGACGCGATCCTCGATGTCATTCCGTGACCAGGCTTCCACACCAAAATCACGGGCTTGTTTGATCCGCGGTTTAGAGAGATCCATCCCCATCACCCGGCAGCCTGCCGCTTTGGCGATCTGGACTTCCATCAGGCCAAGCAGTCCCAGGCCAATCACCAATACAGTATCGTTCAGCTGCGGGGATGCCAGACGGAATCCATGGATGGCAACCGAGCCAAGAGTGGCAAAGGCAGCTTCTTCAAAGCTCACGGCATCCGGCAATTTCACCAGCAAGTTGCGCGGAACCACTTCATATTCCGCATGAACTGCATGATTCCCACCCCCGGAGGCGACCCGGTCTCCGATTTTGAACCCCTTCATTCCTTCGCCCAGTGCCACAATGGTACCTGCAGCGGAATATCCCGGGAACATCGGCTGATCCAATCGATTGAACGCCGCCTGCACACTGCTCAGAATTCCCTCCCGCTTTGCCTTGTTCAACACCTGCTTGACCAGGTCCGGGCGGGAAACAGCTTTGGCGGCAATATTTTTTTCAGAGAATTCCACCAGTGTCCGCTCTGTTCCCGCAGATACCAGAGAAAAGGCCGTTTGAACCAGGGCACAACCCTTCCCGGGATGCGGGATCGGGAGCTCCTTGATGCTGGTTTCTCCGTTTTTCATGTTTTGAAATAGCTGCTTCATTGACGTTCTCCTTTACCGCCAAAATCCAATTACAGAATTATTATACTCTACATATGGTTTATTTATCATTCTAAAAAGGCCATCGTTAATCAGGCAAGTGGAACATTAGGGATGGGTCCCGTATGTCCCAGGCGTGGAACATCGGGAAATGTCCGCAGTGTTCCACAAAATGTTAATCAGGCATGTAAGAAAAAATCTCTTCTAAAAAACCTGCACGCTCATCATCCGTCATCAAACGGGGACGGCAGTAATTCGTCAGCAGCGCCGTTATCAGCTGAACATTAAGCAGCCTTCCGTCATAAAAGATATAGCGGTCCAGAAACTCCTGACTCGTGCCTTTGACCGGCACATCCATCTGGTCGAAGAACAGGTTCCCGAGTCCGTAATGAATAAAGCGATCCCGTGAAGGAAGCATAACCTGCGGCAGATGCGCCTGAGAGCCGGAAACGATCACAGCTCCCGCATCGCTCAGCCGCTGGAAGTCCCTTCGCTGCATATCGGAAGGAGTACGCGAATAGAGCTCATAATACTGCAGTGTCACGATCACCTCAAAGCCCTCTGAGGCAAAACCGCGCACTTTTTCCTCCATGGCGTCAAAATCGCAGGGGAGAACACCCGGCAGCTTTTCTGTCGCATAAACATGGTCCGGACCGGCACAATTGCAGCCAAGAAAGACAAACCGGTTCCCGTTATGCTCCAGAAACAGCGGCTCGGCAGCCGATTCCAGATCCCGTCCGGCACCATACCGGGCCAAGCCCTTTCCATCCAGCTGATCCAGCATCTCCGCGAAAGGCTTCCAGTCATAATCCCGCAGATGGTTGCCGGTGAGCTCGATCACGTCTACGCCCAGATAGTCCAGAACCTCCGCAGCTTCCGGAGCGGAACAGAACTGCATGGAAACATCCTCACGACGGGGAAGCGGACACAGGGTCCAAAAACTGGACTCATTGGAGATATGCGTGATATCACTGGAGTCAAACACGGATTTGATCAATTCCGCGGGGTAGGTCACACCGTTCACAGACATTTTATACGCCACGGTTCTTGCAAAAGCTGTCGTGCCGGTCAGGAGGACCGTCGTCACACGGCTTCGGTCAAAATTCGGTTCATCAGCCGGAACGGCAAGAGGATCGGCAGCCGGGTCATAGACATCATCCCAGGGAAAGAAGGTATGCTCCGGTCGGACAAGCTTCATGGTCGGGTTCGCTTCATCAAGCGGGATCAGGGCACAGACGACACCTTCCGGCAGCTTCTCGATGCGTTCTGCCGCATTTTCTGCAAGATTCTTTTCCGAAACTTCCGGAAGCAGAGCGGCAAGGTCTGCAGCAGTTTTTTCAGAAAGGAAGATTTGACGGATCTCAGCCTCTTGGGAAGAATCCGAAGCGATTATTTGCTTCAATGTACCGACGCTGAACTCATCCGTCACCGTCTGAAAGGGACAGGCAAGTGTATAAATGCGGAATGCACTTTCAGCAAAAACCGTACGTCCGCACATCAGAAACACAGCAAAACAAAGGAGAAGCAATCTCTTCCGCATAAATTTCTCATTATCACCACAGCAAATTATATCATCAATACATCACAAACCGGAAAGACGGGAACCCGGAATAAGTTTCTGACGTTATAAAATGAGAAACGCCATGAATCATGGATGCTGACAACTTTTTAAGCTGAATTGGAGCATAAACGGAAAACCTTTGGTACAATAAAATCAAGTGATTAAAATTTTGAGCCAATGAAAGGTTACAGACATTTTATGAAAAGCATAAACCGGAAATCCGCATTGCAAATCATAACCGCCTTTGTCATTGTCAGCATCCTTTCCGCCTGCGGCACAGCCGCTACCCCGGAGCCGACACTGGACATGAATGAATTTGCCACCCATGCCGTCGAAACCATCGAAGCCAATGCAACAGCGACCGCACTGGCTGTCCCCACCAACACACCTGAACCGACTTATACACCTGTATCCCTGCCGACAGATACACCGGAATCCATTGCCGTGCTGCCCACCACCCCGGTGGAAAGCGGCCTGATCATCAACCCCAACAATGATCCCGCAGCTCCCGCAGGCGCAAACAATGCCCTGCCGATGCTCCCTGCTGAGGGCTCTGCAGCCCTGCCGGTCCTTTCCCAGCCGACTGCAACCACCATGCCGCTGGCAGGTGACAAAGCCTCCTATGAATCCCAATCCCCGCTGGATAACACCCATGTTGAACGGGGATCCGAATTTGACGTTTCCTGGTACCTGCTCAATACCGGTACCACTACCTGGACTACGGACTACTCTCTCCGTTATTTCACCGGAACAAACTTCACAAAACCCGGGAAAAACCGCTGGCATCTTGTTCAGCCTGTACCTCCGAACAGTGTCGGTACCTGCACGATAGATGCCATCGCACCGAATAACCCCGGAACCTATACAATGTCTGTCGTTCTCGGGAATGAGAATGATGAAAACTTTTTCATTGTTGACCTGACCATCGTGGTCGACTGATTGGAGGATAAATGAAAAAAGCCGTTTTGATTTGCACCCTTTTGCTTGCTGTTCTTTTCAGTTTCTCTGCCGTCCTCGCGGATGACACGCAGAACCTGATCGACATGATCCGCACGGAAGTTGCTTCTACTGTTATTGCCGAGATCCAGCAGACACTTGAAGCTGACGGGATCGAGATCATCGTCAAAAATCAAGGCACACCTTCTCCGCTTGTAAGTTCAGGCTTTGTCTGGGGAACCTGGAAACCGACACCCACCTACTATTCCTATCAGGCAACCCTGGTAAAAGGCCCTACCAATAACTACAAACACTGGGCGCACGGTGTTCAGTTCTCATCCACCTGGACCATCAAAAACACCGGTCCGCTCCCCTGGGACAAACAATTCTATTTCCGCTATTACAAAGGCCAGGGTGCGCTGGAAGGCGATCAATACATGCTGCCTTACAATGTGGAACGCGGGGATACCATCACCTTCACACGCAGCTTTGAATGTGCCGACGAACCGGGCATCTACAATTCTTACTGGGAACTGGTCGACAATAACGGTACCGTGATTCTCGACAACATCTGGGTCGGCTGGCAGGTCGATGACTGGCGTGACTACCAATGATCCGGTGCATCGGATAAAAATGTCTGATATCAAAGAAAGAATAAAGGCCGAAGCCGAAAGGCTCGGCTTTTGTTTATGCGGTTTCACCAATGCCGAGCCGACGGATGACTACCAACGTTACCTGCAGTGGATACAGGAGGATTCCCTCGGCACAATGCGCTATTTAAAACGGGAAGACACGCTGGCCAAACGGGCTGATCCCCGTCTGCTGCTGCCTGACGCCCAAACCATCTGCGTTTTGGCAGTACCCATGGGCCTCTTCCCGCAGTCTGCCCCCTACACTGTTGCATCCTATGCGCATTATGCGGATTATCACGACACGATCCTTCCTATGGCAGAGAAACTGGTCGGTTTCATCCGTGAACAGGTATCTGGGCCGTTCTCCAGCCGTATTTGCATCGATTCATCGCCAATCCTCGAACGCAGCCTGGCTGTCCGCGCAGGATTGGGCTGGATCGGGAAAAGCTCTATGCTCGTCAGCCGGAAATACGGCTCTGCCATCTTCCTGTGTGAGATTTTGATGAGTCTTGCATTTGAACCCGATCTCCCTTACGGGCAGGACGGGTGCGGAAGATGCTCCCGCTGTGCCGATGCCTGTCCGAATCACTGCATCGATCCTGTCACCCGCACGATCCGCGCGGACCGCTGTGCCTCCTACCTGACCATTGAGCACAAAGGGGAGTTCACCCCGGAACAGGCCGCTCTCGTCGGGACCCATTTGTTCGGCTGTGATGAATGCCTGCTGGCATGTCCATGGAACCACCGGCCACATACGGGAACCAGTCCTCTTCCGCCGGCAGGCGTACTGCCGGAAGAAACCGATGAAAACCTGACAGAGGAAGAATTCAAGAGCAAATTCCGCAATTCCCCTGTTTTGCGTACAAAAATCAAGGGGCTCCGTCGCAATATCAACGCAGTCAAAGACAATCTTGAGACAGGCAGGAACAGAGCTCAAGACTTCCGGGAACCATAAGGGAAGGAAAAACGTTTGAAGTTGAAGTGCTCTGTTTGAACACAAAGAAACTTATGATAAAATCATTTATAGCAAAAATTAAGGAGAGTTATGCAATGAAAAAATTCTTGTTTGTACTGATCGCATGTTTTATTTTTGTCGTTCCGGCAATGGCTCAGACGATTCAGCCTACCCCGGTCGATGAAATGTCCGGTCTTTCCAACCAGCAGCTGCTGACGGTTTATGACGCAGTTGTCAGCGAGATTCAGAAACGCGGGGTCGACACCTCCGCCCAGACCATCCGTGATACATCCATCATCTTCGGTCAGAATATCCACATCCAGACCGGACAGCTCAGCGTCTGTCTGCCGACCGCCGCTGCCCCCTCCACCACGACTGTTCAGCTGCCCATCGCTCCTACCGCCACACCGGCCGTTCAGGCAGGGAACAGAGCTTCCTATGATTCCCAGACCCCGCTGGATGGAACACATGTCAGCCGCGGACAGATTTTTGACATCACCTGGTACCTGCTCAACACCGGCACCACCACCTGGACCACGGACTACAGCCTGCGCTTCTTCTCCGGAACCAACTTTACGAAACCCGGGAAAAACCGCTGGTACCTGAATCAGGCGGTTGCCCCGAACACAGTCGGTGCCTGCTCCATCGACGCTGTCGCCCCCGGTGCTCCGGGCACTTACTCCATGTCCGTCGTTCTCGGCAACGAAAATGATGAAAACTTCTATGTGGTCGATGTAACGATCGTCGTAGATTGAGAAGAAAAAGAAAAAGAAAACGGTACAGAAAACATCCCGCCGGAGACATTCCGGCGGGATGTTTTCTTTTCGCTTCAGGATGAATAATCGATTATCCTTCGTCCGGGACTGCGGTATAGGTCGGGACCGGACTCGGGGTCGGGGTGACCAGGTTGACCGCAATGGTCAGGATGTCACCGAAATTCGGATAAAGGGTGATATCTTCGATATCATTCAGCTTCTGCATGGAATCCAGCGTCGTATTGAACTTGGCAGCGATCGCCGGATAGGTGTCGTTCATCTCCACCGTATATTCGATCTGCTGACCGACTGTGTACTGATCCAGCGGGATCGGGGTCATGGTCGGCTTTTCCTGGTCACGGGCAGGGATCACCACCTGGTCGCCGATGCCGATGTTGCAGGCGGTCATGTTGTTGATCATCATGAAGAGCTCAAAGTCTACCCCAAACTTATCAACCGCGATCGACCAGCAGTTGTCACCTTCTTCAACGGTGTACATCTGCGGACCTTCCGGCGTTGGCGTGAGGGTCGGGGTCGGTGTTTCGGTTTCCGTCGGGGTCATTGTCGGAGTAGCGGTCGGAACCGTCGGTGTCGGCGTAAAGGTTTCCGTCGCTGTCGGAGTAGCGCTGGCAAAGAGACTGCCAAGGCTGAAAGAACCACCGCTTCCATTGGTGAACCACAACACCAGCAAAACAATGCCGGCTCCGAAGATGATCCCGGCAATCGCCCACAAAATGACTGAACCGGCCTTACTCTTTTTCTGGTAAGAGTTGATCACATATTGAGGTGAATTTTTTCTCTG
>CAYWGX010000001.1:0-58592 GCA_964457635.1 uncultured Leptolinea sp. | reverse complement strand
TTTACTTGTATTTTCTTTCTTTTTTATTGGAATATTCCTAAGTAAATGACATTGACCCTGAACAGTAACTAATAAAGTAATAACCCAAAATAGATTCTTTTATACCAAAATCAAAAATTATCATAGTATAATAAAATTGAAGAATAATACAGGAAAATCTAAAAGGCAGAGGCATGAAGTATATTCTTGATTTCTTCCATAAAAAAGTTCCCAAAAGCGTGACCGAAATGCCGAAATATTATAAAAGCGCTCTGGTCATGAATGAGGAAATAATGGCTTTTTATTTCCTGCTCAGTCTGCTCGTTTTTATCCGGAAAACCCAGCGTTTTGTAATAGTCCCCATTATTCTTCTGGTCCTGATGACAGCCTGTTTTGCGTACAGCAACAAAATGAGTATGCGCACAAACATCATCGCATACACCTTTCTTACAGTAGTCTGGACCGGATGGTATATCTATTCATTCGGATGGGGGTCAGGCGGCCAGCACATGCTGATCCCGCTGCTGGTGATCTCCTTCTTCAATATTTTCCAACCACCCTGGGTAAAGCTGGCAAACCTGCTCGGTTTGCTCGCATACCGGATGGTATTGTTCGATTTTTCCCTGCATCATACGCCGGTATATATGCTGGATTCTGTGACAAATGTCTTTTATCAGACGATCAACAGCGTAACGCTTTTCCTGACGCTGGCAATAGACTTTATCATCTTCAGTTCCAGCATTCAGGAAACCGAACGGGAGCTTCGGATCAACAACCAGGAGCTTCATAAAGAGGCCGACACCGATCCGCTCACCGGACTCGCCAACCGCAGAGCCATGCTGGATATCATCAGCTTCTACCGTGAAGTATCCCCGGACTTACCCTTCTGTGTCGCCATAGGTGATATCGACTTCTTTAAAAAGGTCAATGATACGTATGGGCATAACTGCGGTGACTATACGCTGCAGCAATTGGCAAAGCTGTTCCGCGAACGTTCGGAAACAATATATGAAATTTGCCGCTGGGGAGGTGAAGAATTTTGCTTTTTCCTGCCCAATCAGAACCTGGATCAGGCCTGGAATGTGATGTTCGATCTCTGTGAAGCCGTTCGGAAAATGCCGCTGAGCTTTGAAGGCAACGACTTTTCCATCACCATCACCATCGGGATCGAAGAGAATGATTTCAAGTCTCCGATCGAAACCATTCTGGACAAAGCTGACAAAAAACTTTACATGGGCAAAGTCGCTGGCCGCAACCGGGTCGTCATGTAATCCGTCCTGAACTATTCAACTCCTATAAAAACACAGGAAATCTCCTGTGTTTTTTTTTTTTATTTTCTCACTTTCACAAGGTATAATAAGAGCGTATTTTATGAGGAGAGACAATTATGGACAACAAATATGATGTGCTGATTATCGGAGCCGGTCCCGGAGGGATCTTCTCCGCTTTTGAATTGATCCGTCTGCGGCCGGAGCTGAAGATCGCCATATTGGAAAGCGGTGGACCGCTGGAAAAACGCAAGTGTCCCATTGACGGGGTGAAAATCAAAAACTGCATCAACTGCGAACACTGCTCCATTATGAACGGATTCGGCGGTGCCGGCGCATTTTCCGACGGAAAATATAACATCACCAATGATTTCGGCGGTACGCTGCATGAATATATCGGCAAGGTGACCGCGCTGGACCTGATGCATTATGTTGACGATATCAACATGTCTCATGGTGGTGCAGGTACCAAACTCTATTCAACTGCCAATTCCGAATTCAAGAAGATCTGCATTCAGAACGGACTGCACTTGCTGGACGCTTCCGTCCGACATCTCGGAACGGATAAAAATTACATCGTACTCCAGAATATCTATGCCGAACTGAAAAATAAAGTAGACATCCACTTCTACAGCACTGCCGAAAAAGTGGAAATCGCAGATGAAAAATATCTCGTCCATACTTCCAAAGGGACGTTTGAAGCGCCGGTTTGCATTATTTCCGGCGGACGCAGCGGCTCCAAATGGATGGAGCAGGTCTGCCGCGATCTCAAGATTCCGACAAAATCCAACCGGGTCGACATCGGCGTCCGAGTGGAACTGCCTGCGGAAGTTTTTTCTCACATTACCGATTCGCTGTATGAGAGCAAAATTCTTTACCGGACCGAAAAAACCGGCGACTTGGTCCGTACCTTCTGCATGAACCCGCACGGCGCGGTCGTCAATGAAAACACCAACGGCATCGTCACCGTTAACGGTCACAGCTTTGAAGACCCAGCAAAATGGACGCAGAACACCAATTTTGCACTGCTGGTCACCAAACATTTTTCCGAACCCTTCAAGGACAGCAACGATTATGGCGAAAGCATTGCCCGTCTTTCCAACATGCTGGGCGGAGGGGTTTTGGTGCAGCGCTTCGGTGACTTGATCCGCGGACGGCGCAGTACCCCCAGCCGCATGCGTGAATGTTTCACGGTCCCGACACTGGCCGCCACACCCGGTGACCTGAGCCTGGTCATCCCGAAGCGGATCCTCGATGGCATTATCGAGATGATCTATGCGCTTGATAAAATCGCTCCGGGTACCGCTAACATCGATACACTGCTCTATGGCGTCGAAGTTAAATTCTACAACATGGAGGTCGCACTGGATGAACATCTGGAAACCCGTCATAAGGGGTTGTTCGTGATTGGTGACTGCAGCGGCATCACCCATTCGCTTTCTCACGCCTCCGTCAGTGGTGTCCATGTTGCTCGTTATATCAGTGAACAGTTGTCAATTGTCAGTGGACAGTGAAAAGAAAAAGCAGACAGGTGTAATTAATATTATATTGGTAAATCAAGATTCTGAATAAACTCGTGAAGACTTTATTATCTTATCTGAAAAAAAATCGCAAAGAAGCAATCCTCGGGCCGCTGTTCAAACTCCTGGAGGCTTCTTTTGAGCTGCTTATTCCGCTGGCAGTCGCCGATATTATCGACGTCGGGATCGCTGATGGGAATCAAAGCATCATCATCCGCGATGCAATTCTCATGGCCGCATTAGGATTGGTCGGGATGCTTTTTTCCATCACGGCACAATATTTTTCAGCAAAAGCAGCTGTCAGTCTTTCCGCTGACCTGCGGCATGACCTGTTTGATCATATTCAATCCCTGTCTTACAGCAAAGCGCAAAACATTGGCACCTCCAAGCTCCTGACACGCATCACCAGCGATATCAATCAGGTTCAGACCGGGATCAATCTGGCTTTACGGTTGCTGCTGCGTTCGCCATTTATCGTCTTCGGTGCCATGATCATGGCCTTCACCGTCAACGTACGGGCTGCTCTTATCTTTGTCATCACTATCCCGCTGCTGGCGATTGTGATTTTTGGGCTTATGAAAATCACAACACCGCTTTACAAAAAGGTACAGACAAAACTCGACGGACTGCTGGGAATGACGCGGCAGAACCTGACCGGCGTTCGGGTCATCCGCGCCTTCAACAATGAAGAGAAAGAACTCGCTGATTTTAAAAACAGCAGCGAAACCCTTACGCAAATGCAGCAGCATGTGGGACGCATCTCCGCGCTGATGAACCCGCTGACTTATGCGATCGTCAATGGCGCAACCGCTGCTTTGATCTATTACGGGGCACTGCGCGTGAACGTCGGCGAGTTAACGCGGGGGCAGGTGGTCGCGCTGGTCAATTACATGTCACAAATCCTGATAGAGCTCATCAAATTTGCAAACCTGATCGTCACCATCTCCAAAGCCATTGCATCAGCCGACCGCATTCAAGACATTCTCAAAATCGAAGCCGGAATGGACATTCTGCCAACAGAAACAACGACAGATGACAATTGTCTTGAATTCGATCATGTCTGCCTGACGTATCCGGATGCAGGTGCAGAAGCGCTGACTGACATTCATTTTACGCTCGGTCATGGTCAGACGCTGGGCATCATCGGCGGTACGGGGTCCGGGAAAAGCTCAGTTATTAATCTGATTCCGCGTTTCTATGATGCCACCGGCGGCACGGTCCGCATTGACGGGCGGGATGTCCGTTCTTATCAACCGGAAAATCTCCGCGGAAAAATCGGTATCGTTCCGCAAAAAGCAGTCCTGTTTAAAGGGACGATCCGCTCCAACCTGCTGATGGCAAATCCGGAAGCAAATGAATCAGATATGTGGGAAGCACTGCGTATTGCCCAGGCAGAAGAATTTGTAAAAGGTAAAGATGGCGGACTGGACGCAGAAGTTGCCCAGGAAGGGCGCAATTTCTCCGGCGGGCAGCGTCAGCGGCTTACCATTGCCCGTGCACTAACCCGCAAACCGGAAATTCTGATTCTGGATGACAGTGCCTCTGCACTGGACTATATGACTGACGCGAACCTGCGCAAAGCCATCCGTCAGGCCGACCCGAACATGACCGTCATCATCGTCTCTCAGCGCACAGCTTCTGTGCGCTTTGCAGACCAAATCATCGTTTTGGATGATGGACAAATCTGCGGACTTGGAACCCATGATGAATTACTGGAATCCTGTCCGGTTTACCGGGAAATCTATGATTCTCAGTTTAGAAAAGAAACTGCAAAGAAGGAGGGAACAGGTGATGAAAAATAAAACCAAAGCAGCACCGGGAACCTTCTCAAAAGTGATAAAGCGCGTCCGAAACCACTGGCCGCTGCTGCTGACTTCCATTCTCTGCGCTGCTGCCAATGTGTTTCTTACCCTTTACATTCCGGTTGTCAATGGCAGAGCAATCGATTTCATCATCGGGAAAGACAATGTGGATTTGGCTGCGGTGCTTGAGACACTGAAGGTCGTTCTTGTCTGTGCCGGACTGGCTGCTGCCGCTCAATGGCTGATGAACATCTGCAGCAACCGCATGACCTTTGAAATCGTGCGGGACCTGCGTAATGACGCAATGCGCAAAATCGAGATTCTACCGCTGCGTTATCTGGATTCTCATCCCCATGGCGATATCGTCAGCCGGGTCATTGCGGATGTGGATCAGTTTGCTGATGGCTTGCTGATGGGCTTCACACAGCTTTTCAGCGGCTTGCTCACCATTCTCGGGACGCTGGGCGTAATGTTTTCCGTAAACTGGCAGATAGCCCTGCTGGTGGTTGCCATCACACCGCTTTCGCTGTTTGTCGCATCGTTTATTGCAAAACATACCTTTGACATGTTCAAGCTGCAGTCCGAGATCCGCGGAGAACAGACAGCATACATGGAAGAAATGATCGGAAACAGTGAAGTCGTCCAGGCATTTTCCTGCGAGAAAGAATCGCTTAAGCAATTTGATGAAATCAATGAACGGGTGAAAAAATATTCTCTGCGCGCTACCTTTTACTCATCCATCACCAATCCGGGAACAAGATTTGTCAATAATCTGGTTTACGCGGCAGTTGCCTTAGCAGGTGCACTTTCGGCACTTCGCGGACGCTTGAGTGTAGGTCAGCTGACCGCATTTCTGAGCTATGCGAACCAATACACGAAACCTTTCAATGAAATTTCCGGTGTGATCACAGAATTTCAAAATGCACTCGCTTGCGCGGGACGCATCTTTGAATTGATCGAAGCCGAGCCACAGGTTCCTGAACCGGATAACGCAGTTGTACTGGATACAGCAAAAGGGTCCGTGGAAATTGACAACGTATGGTTCTCCTATGTTCCGGAACAAAAACTCATCGAGAACTTCTCGATCAATGTCCGGCCCGGTCAGCGTGTAGCCATCGTCGGCCCCACCGGCTGCGGCAAAACAACCATCATCAATCTGCTGATGCGCTTTTATGACGTGAACAAGGGTACGATCCGGGTAGACGGACATGATATTCGAGACGTAACCCGCAAAAGCCTGCGAGCCAATTACGGAATGGTTTTGCAGGAAACCTGGCTGAAGAACGGTACCATTCGGGAAAACCTCTGCATGGGGAAGCCGGATGCAGCAGAAGAAGAAATAATTGCAGCTGCCAAAGCCGCTCACGCACATAACTTCATCCGTCGTTTGCCGCAAGGATATGACACACCCATCACAGAATCCGGCGGAGGTCTCTCACAAGGCCAGAAGCAATTGTTGTGTATTGCCCGCGTGATGCTCTGTTTGCCGCCGATGCTGATCTTGGATGAAGCGACATCCTCAATCGACACCCGCACCGAGATCCTGATCCAGAATGCTTTTGTCAGGATGATGGAAGGCCGAACCAGCTTTATCGTTGCGCATCGGCTGTCTACCATTCAGAGTGCAGATATCATCCTGGTCATGCGGGACGGTCATATCGTGGAACAGGGAAATCATGAGCAGCTGCTTAAACAGAACGGTTTTTATGCTCAGATCTATAATGCACAATTTACGGAATAGATTATGGATAAAAACAGCACAAATCGCAGAATCAGACAGAAATCTTTGAATAGAATTTTGTGATTTATTTCTGATAACGATATAATTGAACATGAATCTTCGTTAGAGGAGGACAGCCATGAAAATCAGTGATATCTTGAAACAGGGAAAACCGACCATTTCTTTTGAAGTCTATCCGCCGAAAAGTGATGACCTTTTTCCGAAACACCGCGAAGCGACCATGAAAATTGCCGCGCTGCGCCCGGATTTCATGTCCGTGACCTATGGCGCGAACGGCGGTACGCGGAAATTCACCTTCCAGATGGCTTCTGACATTCAGAATGAACAGAATGTAACAGCACTGGCTCATATCACCTGCGTCACCACCGACCGGGACGGGATCCATGATCGGCTGGATGACCTCAAGTCGAAAGGGATCGAAAATGTGCTCGCCCTGCGCGGCGACATCCCGGAAGGCTATGAATTCCCGATGAAGAACGGATACCGCCACGCTAATGAGCTTGCAGCAGACATCAAAGCCTACGGTGATTTCTGTGTCGGTGCCGCCTGCTATCCGGAAGGACATCCGGAAGCACCGTCCAAGCAGAAGGACATGGAGAATCTGAAACTGAAGCAGGAAGCCGGCTGTGAATTCCTGACGACCCAGATGTTTTTTGACAACAGTATCCTGTACTCTTTCCTCTACCGCATCCGTGAGATCGGCATCACCATCCCGGTTTTAGCGGGTATCATGCCCATCACACAGAGAAGCCAGATCGAAAAAGCGATCAAGCTTTCAGGGACAGTCTTCCCGGCACGGTTTCTTTCCATCGCCGACAAGTTCGGTGACAACCCGAAGGCCATGAAACAGGCCGGCATCGCCTATGCCACCGAACAGATCATCGACCTGGTGGCTAACGGCGTGAAAGGCATTCATGTTTATTCCATGAACAAACCGGATGTTGCCGCAAAGATCATGGAGAATCTGTCAGAGATCCTGTAATCACACAGGATATTGAGTGCCGTATGCAGAATGCAGATCCGCGGGAAGCGGCCCGTTATCTGGGATATCACGGAACACAGCCGGACCCGGCAGTGAAATCTCTGATCGAAGCGTGTATCGAAGAGGTCAAACAAGCCGCTGTTCCGAAATCGATCCATGAGCGGTTCCCGCTGACCTTTAGCGGAGAAGGAAAGTTTCAGGTTGCTTCTTTGCATTTGGAGAGCCGCTCTCTGGAACGAAATCTGGCAGGCTGTGAAGAAGTATACTTATTCGCAGCCACGCTCGGTATTGCAGTTGATACCCTGATAAAGCGGGCAGCGGTGATGGATACAGCCAAAGGGACTGTGATGCAGGCTGCCGCAGCCGCTGTTATTGAGGCTTTTTGCGATGCGGAAAATGAAAAACTGCGCCAGGAAGCGGAATCAGAAGGACTTTACCTTCGTCCCCGTTTCAGCCCCGGTTATGGCGATCTTTCTCTGGACTGTCAGCGCGATTTTCTCTACCTGCTCAAAGCCCAGAAGAACATTGGTCTGACCGTTACCGATTCCGGCCTGATGGTCCCCATCAAATCCGTCACTGCCATCATCGGCATCAGCAAAGTTCACACCGGCTGTCACCACCAGGGATGTGAAGCCTGCGGCAAAATCGACTGTGCTTTCAGACGATTAAAATAAAAAAGACCTCGTGGATAAGGATTTTGGATAAGATATTTTACGTTTTGACCGAAACTATGATGTCCTGCATTACCACATAAATGAAAAAATTGGAACTGTCAATATTGACACTTCCAATTTTTTTAAATCTGTGTATACTCCTAATCAACAAGTTTGAAAGCGGATATCAGACATCCGGTGCGGGAGAAAAAAACACTTTTAGCTTGAATCTTACGAAGGGAGGTATGTGCGGAATGAACATTCAGGATATCGACTTTAATTCCAATTTCATGGATATCATCTACGGAAAAGAGCCGCCGCATAATGAAGATAATTCTGCCGGTTTCATGGAAAACGGGCAGGATGCCTATGGCTTACCCTTTGAACCGATCGACTTCTACAGCACGGAACCTCTCGAATTCGTAGAAACCGCCAGAATGCTGGAAGCCGAGGCAAATGAGGCCTTTAAACTCGTTCGCCTGCTGAACCGTCATTCTCCCATGTTCCTGAAAATCTCCGCGCATTTCGGAAAAATGCTCAAACAACTGGGCAGCATCTGCATCACCAAAGCGGTAATCGAACAGCGGGAAGAGAACAGCTTTGAATTTGATTATTATCTGCGGAACATTACCATCCGCAACCTGCGGGAAATGGCTGCCGTAAATTTCCGGAAGTGTTTTGATTCCTTCATGGAAAGCCAGGAAGAACAGCGCTATAATCAGGAAGCCTTTTCCCTCTCCATCCGCTGGGCGGCGCTGGACAAGCGCCTCCGGGCCACTGAGGAAAAAATCGAGAAGATCAAAGCCGGGAAAATCAAAGTGGAGCTTCCGGACAGAGAAGAAAAGCTGTCCGAACTTCAGAAAGCGGAAAAGTCCGCGGATCATGCCGAATCCGAACCAAGCGGTTCCCTGATGGAGTCCGGGAGGGCGCTGTCAATCGACAAAGGCGCACTCCGCGAATGGGAAAAGGCGTATGCCCCACAGGGTGAGCCGGAAGAAAGCTATCGGGAAGCCAAAGCTGC
This sequence comes from uncultured Leptolinea sp., assembly GCA_964457635.1. GTDB lineage: Bacteria > Chloroflexota > Anaerolineae > Anaerolineales > Anaerolineaceae > Flexilinea. The sequence continues at coordinate 49,626 of CAYWGX010000001.1, read as the reverse complement.
CGTAAGAGAAGAGCTGCTCATCGAAGACGAGCTAAGCCCGGCACCGGCTCCGGAAGAGATCTCTCAAGAGCATCTCCCGGAACCGGACACGGCAGAGGACTTTCCTCCGAAACCCGTTGACGAAGAGCCAGATGAAGAGCCCGATCCGTTCGAAGGATACGATTCCGGAGAGGACGATCTCTCCTTCTTCGATGAAGATGAGGAGCGGACAACCAGACTCGAACGCATGAGCGATGAGGAATTTCTGGAATGGATCTTCCCGCATTATGAATACGCCCGTCCGGACGGGTAACGAAAAGCCAGAAACACCTGTTTTCTAAGCCGAAAATGCACATTTTCGGTTATAATCAGTTAAGGAAACATTGATTAAATATGTGCCAACAGGGCCGGTTGCACGGCGCACCGTATAGTGCAGAGAGAACCATCCCCAATGGCACATTAAGTGGAACAAAGATCTATATGCAGAAAAATTTATCCAGTATTCATGATTACGATGATATTCTTTTAATAGAGAGGCCCGAACCACAATTCCATCAGCGCATGCCGCTGTCTGCCCGGGCAGCGCAATTTGCTCCCTTTGCAGCACTCACCGGTTATTCAGAAGTGATCCGTGAAATCGGAAGAACAACAGAAGAAAAAAAAATTCTGGATGAACGTGAAAAGGAGATCATCAACAGGAAACTGGTCATTCTAAAATCAAAAATAAAAGAAAAGCCTTTTATCCGCGTAAAGTTCTTCGTTCCCGATACCAGGAAAACGGGCGGAAGCTATCACGAAATCAGTGGAAATCTAAGGAAAATCGATATTTATGACAATTGCATCGAATTTACAAACGGCGTAAAAATCAGTTTCGATGATATTTTTGAAATAAGGGACAGCTAATTATTGAAAATATCAAAAAATCCTTTATAATTATCATCATTGAGGAAAAGTTTGAAAAAGCAGCCGGGGCCGGCTCTCAGAGGCCGGGGCGTAATTTTCAACCAAATTGATGAGCAAAAGGACATATATATAAATATGAAAGAAAAAGAACGAGTACCGGGAAACACAACCGTAGCACCTGAAGTCATTGAGACCATCGTCCAAATGACTGCCGATGATACTGTAGGCGTAGCACGTCTTTACAGCAGCAATAATGCTCAAAACGGCGTTAAGATGAAGATCAGCGATGGGACTGTCAATGCGGATGTCTATATTGTATTGGAGGCAGACTGCAGCACAATGGACGTCTGCAAGCGTCTGCAAAAAAAGATTGCACGTGCCATCAAGGAAATGGTCGGCATGAATATCGGTTATGTAAACATTCATATCGAAGATTTTAATTATCCAAAAACAAATTAAGCTTATGGCAGAATTAAAAGAACGCACCTTTTTACGCGGAATAGCGCTGCAGGCTCTATATGAGTATGATCTTTCCGATCACAGCATCACGGATATATTAACGAATCGTTTTGATTCCGAAAATGTACCTGATGACGATGCCAAGAAGTTTGTCATTGATCTTGTTGTCGGTGTTATCAATAACAAGAACGAGATCGATGATATGATCCGGAAATATGCCTCAGACTGGCCTATCGAGCAGATCGCCGCGATCGACCGCAACATTATCCGCATTGCTGCTTATGAATTTGCCGTTGCAAAAGAAACGCCGGACCGCGTTGCGATCAATGAATCCGTGGAACTGGCAAAGACTTTCGGATCTGAAACAGCGCCGAAATTTGTTAACGGTGTTCTCGGTTCAATCGCTGACAATCTTACAAAAACCGACGCATAAGCAGATACGCAAGAACCATTAAGGGAACAAGCGGAATTTTTGTCTCAGGTTTTTTCCTGAAGAGCTTGCGCAGAATTAAGCCGGCAATTCCCCATAAGATAAGAAAGAGAGCATTGAACAGCAATGCTTTTTTCTTTTCATTCAGGAAGATCATGAGCGGAAGGATCATCCACAGATCATAATCGGCGATAATTTTTTTCTGCCTGAAGATCCACCAGACAGCCCAGATCATCATACAGAAGCTTCCATACGCTATGGTTGTGTGCTGTATGGCCTCCGTTATTGCCGCAGCATAAAAAAAAAGCAGGAATTCTGTCGGTATTCTGCAGAGCAATAAATCATAATTTGTAATCAGCATCAGTGAGAATGCCGCCAAAATTTTCGGTATTTCCGGCATATCGGCCATGAAATCAGCCCCGATCAGAAGTCCGAAGCCGAAGCATAACACAAGTTTTATGGGTAATTTTCTTTTTACAGTATTCTTCAGATCATCTTCATTCCGCGTACGAATGTATATCGGTAAATACAGCAGCGAGATGATCAAAGCTGAAAAACTGTAAAAAATTGCATCCATCATACTATCCACGTATTTTCTCCCCCGTTCCGCACCTCCATTATAACTTTTTGTGCTATAATTGCAAAGTTATGAATAATAGCTTAGCTTTTTTGGATTCATTCACGCTGAAGAACCTGATGACCTATGCGATAGCATTCGGCATCGCATTTATTGCAGCGCTGTGGATCGGTTTGATCCTCTGGGTGCTGCGGGATATCCGGTCACGGACCAGAGACCCTTTTATGATCATCCTCAGCGTTTTTTTTGTGATCGTTTTGTTCCTGCCCGGCGTGTTTATTTATTTATTCATCCGCCCCAGGAAAACCTTCGAGCAAAAATACCAGGATGCAATCGAAGAAGAAGCTTTGCTTCGTGAAATCGGAATATCTGAAAAATGTCCAAGCTGCGGGCACAGCATCCAAAATGACTGGATACTCTGTCCCTATTGTCATACAAAAATCAAAAAGAAATGTGTCAGCTGCGGGAAATCTATTGAACTTCCCTGGAATCTTTGCCCTTATTGCGGAGAGCAGCAGCAAAAACCATTTATCGATGAAAAATCGTCCTGAAATTGAAAGGATCGTTATCATCTTGAAAATATATACATTAATCAATCAAAAGGGCGGAGTAGGAAAAACCACAACCGCGATCAATCTCGGATCATGTCTGGCTAAGCATGGAAAACGTGTGCTAATCGTTGATATGGATCCGCAGGCCAATGCGACATCCTCACTCGGATATGATAAAAACGAAATCAAATATGGCACCTATGGCGTGTTGATCGGTACAGCTTCCATCAAAGACGAAGTCATAAAAAATGATAATTTTAATCTTTCCCTTTTACCATCTTCACCTTCACTTGCCGGCGCTGAAATCGAATTGATTGAATTTTCCGACAGAGAAAAACGGCTGATGAATGCCTTGAATGAGGTGAATGATCAATTTGATTATGTGATGATCGATTGCCCGCCATCCCTGAACCAGCTCACCATCAACGCATTGATCGCAGCAAAAAACGGTGTTATCATTCCTGTTCAGTGTGAATACCTGGCGCTGGAAGGTCTTGGTCAGCTTACACAGACGATCTATCGTGTCAAACGCTCCTACCCGCAGGTGAATGTCAGGGGGGTAGTTCTCACGATGTTTGATGGCAGAACGCGTCTCGCGATGGATGTTGTCCGGGAGGTCCGCCGATATTTTCCGGACAAAGTTTTTCAGAGCATCATACCGCGCAGTGTACGCCTGGCGGAAGCACCTTCCTACGGACAACCTATTAATTATTATGCGAAAGACAGCAATGCAGCAAAAGCATATGAATCACTTGCTATGGAAATTCTGAATCAGGATAAATAAAAGAATCGGGGGACAAATATGGCAGCTCAGAAAAAATCAGGATTAGGACGGGGCCTGGATGCATTATTTTCCAATTCTCTGATGGACACAAACGATTCCGTAAAAATGGTTTCGATTTCGTCAATCGTCCCAAATCCCCGCCAGCCCCGGACTCGCTTTACGGATAATGAACTTTCTGAACTTGCGGATTCAATACGCGAGCATGGGGTCATCCAACCGCTGGTTGTCAGTGAACAGGCTGATGGCACATATACACTGATCGCCGGAGAAAGACGGCTTCGCGCATCCCAAATCGCCGGATTGAATACTGTACCGGTAATTACCCGTCAGGCTGACGACCGCGAATTACTGGAACTGGCTCTGATCGAAAACATTCAGCGGGAAGATTTATCCCCTTTGGAAGCTGCCGAAGCCTATAAAAGTCTTGAAGAAAATTTCAATCTCACACACGAAGAGATTTCCAAACGTGTCGGAAAAAACCGCGCTTCCGTCACCAACACGATGCGTTTACTGAAGCTTCCCGGAGAGGTTCAGAAGGCACTTCTTGAAAAGGCCATAACAGAAGGACATGCAAGAGTACTACTATCTCTTCCTACACCGCAGGCACAGATCAATGCAATGAACCATATTATCAGAAATGAGCTTAGTGTTCGTCAAACTGAAGAATATATACGCAGTCTGCTGGGGGAAAGCAGCAAAAAGGCGAAAAGGGTCAAAAATGAGCTCACGCCAGAATATAAAGAAATAGAGAACAAGCTACGCCAATCCATGGGGACGAAGGTGTCCCTCCGTCCTGCAAAAAACGGTACCGGATCTATCAATATTCACTATTATTCCGATGAAGAGCTGGAAGCTATCATCGATAAACTGAGTTCTCTTTGAGATCTGTAAATTTTACCGAAAAAGAATCAGTTGAGTCATTATTCCGTGGCTCAATTTATCAAAACACCCACCTCGGATGGCTCGAATTGTGGGATCTGCATGAAGCCAATGGCTCCGTTTGGCTCGACACCAGGAGGAAAAGTAACTATTTAATCGGATTACAGCCTGTCAACAATTCGATAATTTGGCTCCACTCATTTTATTCAGATATTGCCCCCGGCGAGTATCCTTTAGCCCAAAAAATAAGAGAACTGCTTTCACCGGGCAGGCATTCGGTCTACACGATCTCATCACACAGTTGGTATAACAAATTATTAGAAAAAAACAATTTTCACAGCTATGACGAGATCATTGAGATGGAATCCACCGCATTAAATATTCCGGCGCACAACGCATCTGATCAAACGTTCGAATTTTGTGAAGATTTGTCTGAAGAGATCATTTTGCAGTATGAAACCATCTTTCCCCCTATATGGCGCTTGAATCCAGCGGAATCAAATTGCGCCTTGAGAACATCCTCCTACAAGCTGGCAATAATGGAAAATCACCAAATCATTGGTTGTCTTTTAGCTGACTATGCCGATGATAACTGCCATATTCAGCGATTAGTGGTTTCTCCTGAATTCCAAAACAGAGGTGCAGCCACAGCCATGATCAGAAAAATGGTCTCAGATGCCAAAGAAAACGGGGTGAGGAGTTTCAGTGTAAATACCAACCGGAACAATTCAAATGCAGTCCATTTTTATGAACAGCTGAACTTCCGTATTCAGGGTAAACAGTATCCCGTCTATTACCGTTATATTTAAAACACAAGAGCAGCAGATGCTGCCCTTGCTTATATCACTCATTACAATCCCTGTTTATTCAACCACAGATGATCGCGAAACCATATACCAATCCGTGATATTGAGGAATCTGTCAGAGGGTTTATAAATCGGGCCAATACTCACACCGGAGACTTTTTGCGAAACCGGGTAGTTATAAACCGGATTATAAAGAGGCAGTGCGGGTAGTTCTTCCATAAAAAGAATCTGGAAATTTTTATATAACCGTGCTCGCTCACCACGGTCAATTTCCACCCTGGCTGTTTCCAGATATTGACTGATAGTCCGATTATTCCATTGTGTATAATTCTGACCCGATGATATCTGGGTTTGATCCCAGAACGGATAAGGATCTGGATCTGGGTATTCGGAAAGGTTCAGGTCCACCAGGGCCGCCTCATATTCCCGGTCAGGCAACACATGATTGACCAGATCATCGTAACTGACCGCTTCAAGATTCAGCATAACGTTGATTTTTCCCCAATCCTGCTGAATCGATTCCGCAATTCTTCTGTGCAGATCATCGTCCGGATAAACCATCGTGAAGGACAATGCCTTTCTTTCGGTGTTTCCATCAACGGAGGTAATTTCCTTCGTCCGAACACGTTCCTGTTCACTGGCAATAATAAAGCCTTCCTTGACAAGCATTTCAATGGCCTTTTCCGAATTGTACTCAGGAATTGCGCCTTCCGCTGTATAAGCCCAATTTCCATACAGAATCGGACTGTTCGCAATAATCGCCTGACCGGATATGATTTGATTGATGATTTTTTCACGGTTCAAGCCGGTCATCAATGCATTTCTGATTCCTTTTGACTGCAGGAATTCGACCTGCCGGTTGTCGAGATTAAAAAACACCATGCTCAAAACAGGACGCCTTGCAGTGTACAAATTCATATCTTCATCTGCAAGAACCCGGGAAAGTATATCTCCGGAGACGTAACTGATCCCATCGATCAATCCCTGTTGGTAAGCTTGATAAGCCAGGCTGCTGTCTAAATAATAAGTGAATTCGATCTCGTCAAGGTAGGGCCTTTTCCCGTAATAAGCAGAATTGTTCTCTATCGTTACCCCTGTAATTTTCCCGTTATCCTGCACGAGTTCTTTCAAGCGGAATGGCCCGGAGCCGATAGGCTGGATATTGATTTTGGAATCTACCATTTCTTCAAAAGACATACCGCCATAGATATGCCTGGGAAGGATACCGACATTCAGATAATCAAGAAATGGTGAAAATGCTTCGTCAAGAACAAATTGTAATGATTTCGTCTCGACCGGATTGATTGTTACATTGTTCCAAAAATTAATGATGTCATCAGGTACATATCCTTTACCGGACTTCAGTAATTCATAGGTGAAAATAACATCATCTGCGGTAACAGGCTGACCGTCATGCCACTGTGCATTCGGATTGATCGCAAAATTATAGGTCATACCATCAATAGATATTCCCCAGTCGATTGCCAGATCGCCTACAGGATTCCCTCTTGTGTCATAAGTAACCAGGCTGCTGAAAAGCAATCGGCAAATATCATCATCCACATCATTGTACCAACTGAGCAGAGGATTCAGACGCTGAATTTCACCGACAAGGCCTTCACGATATATACCGCCGGTCGTCGGGTGACTTTCGAAAACCTGAATAGGACCGGTGCTTGAGTCTGTCAGCAACAGTATGCCAACTACAAGACCGGCCAGAAATATTGTAATAAGCTGCCAACGTAATCTTTTCATAATATTTCGACTTATCTGCTTATTATAAATGATAATAATAAATTTAAAACAAAAAAGAGCAGCTGAATCATTGCCGCTCTTTCAATCATTTCAGATTATTTGAAAAGCAGGATGCTCAGAACAACCAGGATCACAAGCAGAATGCTGAAGACCATTGTCAGGTTGAAAATCACTTTTTCAACACCGCGGCGCTGGGTGAAAATGCTGCTGGGATCACTGCCGCCGGCAATGCTGCCCATTCCTACGCCACGATTCTGAAGCACAACCAGAACAACTACCGCAATCGAAGTTATAATAAGAGCAATGTCAAAGAATGTTTTCATTTCGTTTCTCCTTAACCAAAATCAACTTCGTAATTATAATGATTACAAAGGATTTCGTCAATAAAATAGTGACTGAATGTGATAAAAATGGAAGAATTTCTCTGCAGCATCCACAATTACACAAAATTATCATCCTTTCCCGGATCTTTTTTTGATATAGCTCAGGCTGCACTTGACTGCGGACTGGACGCAGTATTCTGCACTGATAGAAATGTATATGCTGAAGGGCATGATCAATACTATTACCGTGCGGGGAAAAGGATGCTGCTGATTTGCGGAGAAGAGTTGTCTGACCCTGTCTCAGATCAGATTCCGTCTTATTTATCCCTTGGAACTGAACGGGAGCAATTCAACCGAAATATACAAAATTTTCAGAACGAGATCCGGATTCTTTTGGATAATAATCCTGAAACCGGACAGTTCAGACATATCGAAATGATTAATGCACAGGATTTGTTGAACAAAGGGCTGTCAGCAGGAATGAATGACATTCAGAAAAATATTGACTTTTTTGACAGTCTTCTTCTGTCTGATAAGCAATTCACTGCCATTGCCGGAACATGTTCTCATTTCACAGCGTCGAAATACACTTATCAGGAGCTGTTTTCAACCGCATGCAATCATATCATCTCAGACGAACCGCTGAATGGTGATTTTATTCATGATAAACTCCTGCTGCTGAAAAAAATCAAAAACGGCAATTTATATCTCGCGCTGGACGGATTGAATGACGCCCACGGGTTTCGATTCAGTGCCGAAGGAGACAATTCAGATGCTATCGCCTACCCGGGTGACAGCATCCATCTGAAAAACAGCATTACACTGAAAATTATATGTCCGGAAAGCTGCACCTGCAGATTGATCAGAAACGGTAAGCTACTGAAAGAATGGTATCAGTGCAAACGGGTCCCTTACACGATATACGAACCCGGCTATTATCGTGTTGAATGTGCGCTGACCATTCGCAGAACACTTTACACCTGGATCCTGTCGAATCCGATTTACGCAGCAAAAGGCTGATATCCCAAATGAAAAAAAACGCCGAATCTTCCGTATGGTTTCTTACAGCTGCTATACTCCTGTTCTGTTTGTGCTGCTGCATGCTGAAAGTCAGACCTGACCATTTAACAGGAGCTGCGTTCTGCCATCAGATTCCGGCACGCTCTCCGGCATTCGGATTCCCTTTCTGCTACCGCTGCAGCGGCCTGTTTTTTGGATTATTCTTCGGTATTCTGACAAGCTGTCTTATCAAAACCGAAAGAAAACTGTTTTCCGTACAAATTCTGACGGCATTTGCAGCGTCAATCATCATTTATATTCTGGACATTTTGAATTCAGCCAAGTTTCCCGGGTTTCAAATCTACCCGGAAAGTGTCAGTTATCGCTTTCTCTCAGCCTATCCACTGGGATATTTTACGGCTCAATTGATCGCATCGATCATCAAAACGATTCTGCTTCCCAAACCAGGCAATAAAGGGATAAATTTTCTCTTTAATATCCCGATATTGATCGTCACTGCAGGAATCTCATGGGTGATGATTTTCAATGAAAATCACTTTCTTTCTGTCATCTCCCGAATATTTCTCGGTTGCACAGCAATCTTTTTTCTCGGCAGCTTATATGCGATTCTTTTGAAATGTTATGCATTATGGCGGGAACGCCCGAAGGACAACAAAGATTTGATCATTTCAGGACTGACATGTTCCCTATTTCATATTACACTCACAGGTTATTTACATCTGCGCTTTTTACCCTTTGATCAAATTCTGTAAATTATGTTATATTCAGAAAAGATAGAATATAATGAAAATATGGGTTGTGTTGATTTGATGAAGCCGCAGTTTATCTGTATGTTCATAATGTAAAAAAGCGCAGTAAAAATGAGAAACCGGTCTAAATTATTTTTTTCACTCATTCTTTCGATATTTCTTCTCTGTGCCTGTGATGCAAGGCGCAACGAGATTCTTTCTCATATACTGGTATCTCCGACGATGACCGATACCCCTGAGCCGCCCACTGCAACCCCTACCCTCACACCGACACCCGCGCCCACATTAACACCGACACCTTTTGTCTCCATCGAAAGTCTGGACATGCTGATGTTTGGAGATTACGACCTGGCGGATTACAACATCAAAGCAAGAATCAGCAGCGCTGCAAATGATGTTGAGCTAATCCGTGCTCAAACCGATATGCTGGAACTTAGCTATCTCCGGGAAGATTATGACAAATGTATGTCTGTGATGGATGAGCTTTATGAAATTCTCGGCAGCACACGGGAACGGCCTGCCGCCATTCTGGCAAAGGCAAATTACATCCATGCGCAATGCGCCTCGGAAGCAGGCATTACGGACAAAGTAATCGACAGTTTGGATAAGTATATAGCCTATAAACCCGACACACCACTGCTTTCAAAAGTCTACCTGCAAACCGCCTATGCTTATCAGGAACTCGAAGACTTTGAAATGTTCCGCAGATATATCAACCGGGCAGAAGCGTACAATCAAAGCAGCCTGAGTGAATATGTAAAACTGGATTATGCCGCGTCCTTTGTCTCTGAAGGTAACTATGATGAAGCGGTCAGCCGGCTGATAGACTTATATAACCTTTCCACAGATGAGAACATAAAGGCTGCATCGGACTACTATCTCGGCAGCGCTTACGAAGCAATGGGGCTCAGAGATCAGGCCATAGCCCGCTACCAGGATGGCGTCAACAGCTTTCCGCGCAGCTACTACAGCTATCTGATGCTGTTATGGCTCATTGACAACTCGCAGAATGTCAATGAATATCAGCGCGGATTGATCAATTATTATGTCGGACAATATGCCCTTGCCAATGACGCATTTCGCAGATATGTCAAGAATGAACCGGGGAATGACGGCTCCTCCTGGTATTTCATCGGTCTGTGCCAAATGAACCTGGCAGATTACGAAGGTGCTATCACATCCTTCAGCAGACTGATCGATGAGTACCCGGACAACCGTTATTATGTCTCTGCCTGGGATGAAAAGGCTTACGTACAATGGACATACCTGGAACGCTACAGACCCGCTGCCAACACGCTGACCGACTATGTCAGAAGGCATCCGGACCAGGCAGATTCAGCTTCCTTTTTATACGAAGCGGGACGGATCCTCGAACGGGGCAATTACCTGACCGATGCCGCAAAAACCTGGGCGAGACTGATCGACGAATATCCGCTGTATGAGAACAGCAAAAAAGCTCTTTTCAACGCGGCGATCTGCACTTATCGAACCGGCGATTACGAAGCATCACTCGTTTACCTGAACCGTCTGCTGCTGGTCAGCGGAATACCGGAAGATCAGGCGCAGGCAAACTTCTGGATGGCAAAGATCTATCAGAAACGCGGTGATTCCTACAACAAGCAAAAATATCTGGACCGAGCAGCCGAACAATCCCGAACCGGTTATTATTCACTTCGTGCTGCCGAGCTCTCAGCCGGGAATTCTTACCTGAGCTGCTCTGATGATTACGACCTCAATGTCGATCTTGAATCCGAACGGCAGGTTGCAGACCAGTGGATGATACTGACTTTCGGATTGGATACCAACGACCTCAAGGACAATTCAGATTATAAATATGATCCGGACTATTTGGAAGGTCTGGAATATTATGCACTTGGTGATTATTACCGTGCTTCGGTCAGCTTTGAAACCGTCCAGGAAAAACTGATGGAGCAGCCAAAAGCATCTTATGTTTTTCTGGATGAAATGCTGGACCTGAAAATGTATAACGTCTGTGCCTATACCAGCCGTCAGATCCTTACCGCAGCCGGCCTCTATGAAGATGACCGCACACTGGACGTCCCAAATTACTTCAATCACATCCGATTCGGAACATGGTATCAGGACTATGTACGTGACGCATACAATATCTACGACATATCGCCTTTTATCCTCTATGCGCTGATGAAACAGGAAAGCATGTACAACCCGTGGGTGACATCAGCAGCCGGGGCAAGAGGCCTGATGCAGATCATGCCTGAAACGGGGGCGGAGATTGCCAAAACACTCCATTGGCCGCCCAATTACAGAGAATCGGACCTGAATCGCGTACCGGTTGCCGTAAACTTCGGTGCACAATACCTGAAACGGGTCTTCACATATTTCAATTATAATGCAGCCGCCATGCTCGCAGCCTATAACGGCGGCTCAGGAAACACTCAAAAATGGCTGAATCTTTCCACAAATGATCCGGACCTGCTCTTCGAGATCATCCGCTTTCAGGAAACCAGGAACTATGTTCAAAATGTTTACCGGAACACAAAGATTTACAATCAACTCTATGCGAAGTAATCACTGTTTTGTCGTTCTGTTCTTGTGTTTTTTTCTTGTTTCCTGTAATGTTCCCTCAGCCCGGAAAGATATCGGAATTGAACCGGCAGCAACCAATGCAGTCCTGTGGAACCTGAACATTTCAGCAGCAACTGCAGCAAAAACTGACCGCGATCAAATTACGAACACAGCGGAGAACCCGACCGCCACTCCGCAGCTGATAAAAGCAGTAAATTTTGAAGAAGCCTTTTCCCATGCACAGCCATCCTCGGATACGGCTGCCTCACAGATTTCCCGGCCTCTCAGCAGCGGAAGCGACCGCGCCGAATGGCTTTATTTCTCCCCGCAGGAATATACAACAAATGCGTTCGACACACTCTATGCCGCATTCCGCAATACCGGCGATTCCACCTGGACAGAAGCGTATTATCTCGAATTCTACGCGGGAATGAATCCCACCGGAAAAGACAGAACAGAGCTTTCCAAAATTGTCTATCCCGGGGACCAGGCTTCCTTTGAAATTCCGATCACAAAAACCGATAGCTCCTGGAAGGCCTGCTGGCTGCTGAAAAACCCTGCAGGCGAATCTTTTTACGATTTTTGTTACAACCACGGCAGCGGGGTCAATGCAGCGCAAAGCGCGCAAACGAACAATTCAGGAAGCAGCTCCGGATTTGACGCTTCGCATCCCTTCCACAAGACCGAAGGCAGCGCACCGGCACGGTTTTCCAGCGCAGAGCTTTCTGCAGAGCTGGTTTCTTTGGATCCTGCCTCCGGGCACAGCTTTCAGGCATATGATCACTATGAGAGTCTCAGCGCAGCCTTCATTAACAACGGGACTTCAAGCTGGGACAGTTCCTTCTCACTGGTGTTTTACTCCGGCTATAACTGGATGCACGTCAATTCCTTCCCGCTTTCCGGGAACGTCGCACCGGGAGAAACGGCTGTTTTCAACATGCCGATGGAAATTTATGAGGACAATGACCGCTGGTTCACCTGCTGGTATCTTGCCGCACCGGATGGAAAAAATCTCGCGGATTTCTGCTTCAACTATTTTACCGGCTGAAACAAACAGCAGGAAACCGGAAACGGTCTTCCTGCTGCAATTCCCATTTGATTACAATGATGTTCTTTAATCAAGCATCTTTTTGATGTTGGAGAGTCTGTCCAGTGCCTCGTAAAGGGTTTCATCCTTCTTGGCATAATGCAGCCGGATGATCCCCTCTCCACCTTCCTTGAAGAAAGAACTGCCCGGTACAGCCGCCACACCGATCTTCTTTGTCATTTCAACACAGAAATCCACATCATTCTGCCCCGGTTTCATGTAAGGACGAATGTCCGCCAGCACGAAATAGGTACCCTGCGGTTCCGTGAAGGGAATACCGATATTACGCATACCGCCGCAGAAGATATCCTTCATGTGGGCGTAATGTGCCTGGAATTCCACATAATAGCTGTCCGGGAAGCGAAGACCGACGCAGGCAGCTTCCATCAGCGGGGATGCGGCACCGACGGTGTTGAAGTCATGATACTGTTTGATGCGTTCCATGATCGGTTCCGGAGCGATTGCATAGCCCAGACGCCAGCCGGTGATGGAATAGGTCTTGGAAAGGCTGGAGCAGGAAACAGTCCGCTCGTACATACCCGGCAGACTGGCCATATAGATATGTTTGTTGTCATCATAAACGATATGTTCGTAAGGTTCGTCCATGATGGCATAGACATCATACTTCTTGCACAGATCCGCAATAAAGGTCAGCTCTTCCATAGTGAAGACCTTGCCGGAGGGATTGGACGGATTGCAGATCAAAATCGCCTTCGGGTCCTGCTTGAACGCATCCTCCAGCACCGCCGGATCAAAATGATAGGTCGGCGGAATCAGCGGGACGAAAATCGGTTCACAGTCAGCGAAAATCGTCTGGGCCTTATAGTTCTCGAAATAAGGAGAGAAGATGATGATCTTGTCACCCGGGTTGGTGAGCGCAAAAATGGTGTCCACCATGGCCTCGGTAGAACCGATGGTCACAACAACTTCCTTGTCCGGGTCAAAGGTCATTCCCATAAAACGGCCGCATTTTTCGCAAAGTGCCTGACGGAAATTCGGGGCACCCATCGTGATCGGATACTGATGCGGGCCAAGTGCACTGACTTCCTTCAGCCTGTCGGTCATTTCCTTCGGGGGATCAAAATCCGGGAAACCCTGGGAAAGGTTGATCGCGTTGTTGGCGATGGAAATTCTGGTCATACGTCGGATAATAGAATCCGTAAACAAGGCATTGCGCCTGCTCATTTCTTTCATCTTTTAGGTACCTCTTTCTCAAATTAAAGGCGCAAAGCGCCCACCTATTACAACTGGCAACTGGCAACTGACATCTATTTTATTCCCAATTCTGCACAATCGGCAGTATGGATGCCATCTCTTTCGAGCGATGCACGAACTTCTTCGATATTATCTACACGCAAAATCATGTATGCGAGACCGTTCGGCTGACCGAAGACAGAATACATATACTCCACATCAAAGTTCTCTTCCGCCAGCTGACGCAGAAGGTGTGCCAGTCCGCCCGGACGGTCCGGGACACTGACACCGAGGACTGCCGTGCAGTTCACGATAAAACCGTGTTCGCGCAGAACCTCAACAGCCTTCTCCGCATCACTGGTGATGATGCGAAGCACACCGTAATCGGAAGATTCTGCAATGTTGATGGCACGAAGGTCGATCCCGTTTTCAGCCAGCAGGTTCGTCACCTCAGACAATTTCCCTGCCTGGTTTTCCAAAAATACTGAAACCTGATAAATTTCCATGAGATTCCTCCAGTCAGATCTTACGCTTGTCGATCACCCGGACGGCCTTGCCTTCACTGCGTGTGATGGATTTCGGCGCAACCAGACGAACTTTCGCATAAATTCCCAGCATAGCCTTCAGAGAACCGATGAGCTGTTTCTCGACTTCACTGATCTTACCCAGATTATCCGAGAACAATTCCGGTGTCATTTCGACCTGGACTTCCAGTGTATCGGAATTATTGACACGGTCCACGATGATCTGATAGTTGGCAGGGAAGCCTTCCTCAAGCAGAACAGCTTCGATTTGAGACGGGAAGACGTTCACGCCCTTGATGATCAGCATGACATCAGAGCGGCCCATCGGTTTGCCCATCTTGATGAACGTGCGCCCGCAGGAGCATTTTTCCCGCTTGAGAACGCAGATATCCCGCGTGCGGTAACGGATCATCGGGAAACCGACCTTATCGATCGCTGTGAACACCAATTCGCCAACAGATCCTTCTGGAAGAACTTCTTCCGTTTCCGGATCGATGATCTCAGCGATGAAATGATCTTCATTGATGTGCATGCCGCTCTGTTCTTCACACTCAAAAGAGACGCCCGGGCCGGTCAGTTCAGTCAGACCGTAAATGTCATAAGCCTTGATGCCGAGCGACTTTTCGATATCGTGCCGCATTTCCTCACTCCAGGCTTCCGCACCGAAGATACCGGCTTTCAGCTGGATCTGATCCCGTATGCCGGCTTCTTTGATGGATTCCCCCAGATAAGCAGCATAGGAAGGCGTACAGCAGAGGATCGTGGCACCCAGGTCGACCATGAACTGCAGCTGACGCTCGGTATTTCCCGAAGACATCGGCAGTGTCATGCAGCCGACTTTGTGGGAACCGTCATTCAGTCCCGCGCCGCCGGTGAAAAGACCGTAGCCATAACAGACCTGCACCACATCGTTCTCATCACCGCCGGCAGCCACAATGGCACGGGCCGTACAATCGGACCACATGTCCAGGTCTTCTTTGGTGTAAAAAGCAATGACCCGTTTGCCGGTCGTCCCGGATGTGGACTGGATACGCACCACATCCTTGCGGGGACAGCCCATCAGGCCATAAGGATAGGCTTCCTTCAGGTCCGCCTTCGAAAGGAAAGGCAGCTTGTGAAGGTCTTCAACGCCATGGATATCCTCGGGTGTGACACCTTTGGCTTCCATCTTGGCACGATAGTAGGGAACATTGTTCCACACATGCCAAACCTGCTTCACCAGTTTTTCACTCTGGATCCGCTTCAGCTCCGCAGGATCGGCACATTCAATTTCGGGTTGAAAATACTTACCACTCATAAAAATAAAAATAACTCCTAAGCGATCCGTCCCAAATGGAACGCTTTTTTATTCATTTCCAGGAATTTTTCCGGAACGCTCTGTTCGATGGCCGTCATCCATTCCTTTTCCGTGAAGTCATGGAAATAATTTGACAGCCGGCCCAGCAGAACCAGGTTCACCGCTTTGGATGAGCCCGCCTGCTGTGCAAGCGAAAGAGCGTCCAATTCATCGACCTTCAACCCCAAATTTTTCAGTTTTCCCAAAAGGTCTTCCGGATAGGACACCGCGCCGGTGATGACCGGCATCGGATTGATCTGCTGGGTATTGGTAATCAGCGTCCCTTCAGGGCGCAGCCATTCCGCTGCACGGGCAGCTTCCAGCAGTTCAAAGGAAAGGATAAAGTCTGCTTCCCCTTTGTCAATAATGGGCGAATAGACTTTGTCCCCATAGCGTACATACGTCACAACAGAGCCGCCGCGCTGGCTCATGCCATGCACTTCACTGACTTTGATGTCATAATTCCGTGTCAGCAGCAAACGGCCGAGAAGCTTGCTGGCAAGCAGCGTTCCCTGCCCGCCGACACCAACGATCATGATGTTTTTCGTTTCCATGTCCAAACTCCTTTTCAGCCGATAGCGTTAACTTTACACATCTGCGTGCAGACACGGCAGCCGGTGCACAGCGTGTTATCAATGAGCGCCTTGCCGTCTTTCATGCTGATGGCCGGACAGCCGACCTTCATGCAGGATTTGCAGCCCACACATTTATCGCGGTTCACCGCGATCGGTCCCGGATGCTTGACATATTTCAGCAGTGCACAGGGACGCCGGGAGATGATCACCGAGGCACAGTCCTTTGCCAGTTCTTCTTTGATTGTCTCTTCGCATTGCTTCAGGTTATAAGGATCGACCACCCGAATCGATTGGATCCCGATGGACTCGCAAAGCTTTTCCAGGTTGATCTTCCCGGCAGGATCGCCTTTCAGGTTGATGCCGGTGGTAGGATTCTGCTGGTGACCGGTCATGCCGGTGATGGAGTTATCCAGGATGATCACAGTCGAATTGGATTCGTTATAGGCGATGTTGATCAAACCGGTAACACCGGAATGCATGAAGGTGGAATCACCGATCACAGCTACCGTCCTGCCGGCATTTTCTTCATTAGAGGCTTTATTATAGCCATGGATCCCGGAGACTGAAGCCCCCATGCAGATCGTGGTATCGATCGCGGATAAGGGAGCCGCCGCTCCCAGGGTATAGCAGCCGATATCGCCCAACACAGTCAGCTTCAGCTTTTTCAGTGTATAAAACAGACCGCGATGCGGACAGCCGGCGCACATCACAGGCGGACGGGCGGGCAGAGCCTCATCCAGCTTTTTGCCTTCATGTTTTTTCTGTCCCAGTTTTTCTGCCACCAGGTTCTGGCTGAATTCATCGATCAGGGGGAAGATCTCTTTTCCGCAGACATCCAGACCTAATGAACGGCAATGTGTCTCGACAATGTTATCAAGCTCCTCCACAACGACCAGTTGATCCACCAAAGCTGCAAATTCACGGATCTTCTGTTCCGGCAGCGGGTTGATCATGCCGAGCTTGAGGACCGGATAGCGGTCACCGCAGGCTTCCTTGACATATTGATAAGATGTTGAGGAAGTGATGATCCCAATGCTGTTATCACTGCCGTCTTCCACACGGTTCACCGCAGAAGTTTCAGCGAATTCGACGAGTTTGCGGGTCCGCTCTTCCACGACCGGATGGCGCCTTTTTGCCATGGCAGGCATCATGACCCATTTCGTGACGTCTTTGGCGTAGGGTTTGCGGGCAACATTCTCACGTTCGTTCAATTCCACAACGCTTTGTGAATGGGCCACACGGGTGCACATTTTCATCAGGACCGGGGTATCATACTTTTCGGAGATCTCATATGCCAGTTTTGTGAATTCCAGTGCTTCCGCAGAATCAGCGGGCTCAAACATCGGCAGCTTGGCAGCGATAGCATAATGACGGGAATCCTGTTCATTCTGTGAGGAATGCATCCCCGCATCATCCGCAACCGCGATGATCATCCCGGCATTGACGCCGGTATAGGACAGGGTAAAGAGCGGGTCGGCAGCCACATTCAGGCCAACATGTTTCATACCGCAGAAACTGCGGATACCGGAAAGGCTGGCGCCAAAGGCTGCTTCCATCGCCACTTTTTCATTCGGAGCCCATTCCGCATAAATTTCCTCATATTTCGCGGCTTCTTCCGTGATTTCCGTGCTCGGGGTTCCGGGATAAGAGGACACAAAACCGCAGCCCGCCTCATACAGGCCCCTTGCCACGGCTTCATTGCCCAAAAGTAATTTCTTCATCACAACCTCTTTTCAAAGTAACCGAATATTTCTGTCTCAGCTGTTGATCTGGACTTCCACCAAACGGCCTTTGCAGTACTTTTCTCTCAGTGCGGGTTTTTCGATTTTCCCCGTTGGATTGCGGGGTACTTTATCGAATATAATTTTACGCGGTCTTTTGTAACGAGGCAGATTCATGCAGAAATTTGTGATATCTTCTTCGGTACAGGTCATGTCCGGTTTGATTTCGATGATCGCAGCCGCGATTTCACCCAGACGCTGGTCCGGCAGACCGATGACTGCCACATCCTTGATCTTGTCATAAGCTCGCAGGAAATCTTCGATCTGCACCGGATAAAGGTTCTCACCACCGGTGATGATCACATCCTTCTTCCGGTCAACCAGATATATAAAGCCATCCTCATCCACCTTCGCCATATCACCGGTATAGAGCCAGCCGTCCTTCAAAATCTCATCCGTGGCTTCCGGATTCTTGTAATAACACTCCATCACGCCGGGACCGTGAACAGCCAGTTCGCCGACTTCATCGCCCTGCACCTCTTCGCCATGTCCGTTGACGACTTTGGCCTCCCACAGGTATCCCGGTTTGCCGATGGCACCGACCTTGTGGATGTTTTCCACACCCAGATGCACGCAGCCCGGACCCAATGATTCGGAAAGGCCATAGTTGGTATCATATTCATGGTGGGGGAAGACCTTTTTCCAGCGGTTGATGAGGCTGGGCGGCACCGGCTGGGCACCGATGTGCATCAGCCGCCACTGCTCCAGCATGTAATGGTTCAGGTCCACATCACCGCGGTCAATGGCATCCAGAATGTCCTGTGCCCAGGGGACCAGCAGCCAGACGATGGTGCATTTTTCTTCCGTTACCGCCCGCAGGATCCATTTCGGTTTATTACCGCGCAGCAGAACCGCTTTGCTGCCGGAGATCAGACTGCCGAACCAGTGCATTTTTGCTCCGGTATGATAAAGCGGCGGTATGCAGAGGAAGACATCATCCCGGGTCTGTCCGTGATGTTTCTGTTCCGTCATGCAGGAACAGACCAGCGCCTTATGACGATGCAGGATCGCTTTCGGGAAGCCTGTAGTCCCGGATGAGAAATAGATTGCGGCAAAGTCGTTTTCATCCAGAGAAACCGGCGGCAGCTGGGTCGAGCAAAAGCCCATCAAATGAATGCAGTCTTCGGTGTAATCAGGACCGTTTTTTCCCACAAAGAACAGTGTTTTTGTCTTTGGAATATCGTGGACGATCTCATTCATACGGCTCACAAATTCCGGTCCGAAAACGAGAATTTCCACATCAGCCAGGTCCAGACAATACTGGATCTCGTCGGACGAGTAACGGAAGTTCATCGGTACCGCCAGACAGCCGGCTTTCAGGATACCGAAATAGATCGGCAGGTATTCCAGGCAGTTCATCATCAGGATCCCGACCTTGGTACCGCGTTTTGTACCGCGGCTCAGCAGCAGATTCGCAAAACGGTTCGCCCGCCGGTCGAATTCAGCCCAATTCAGCTCCCGTCGATATGGGGCATCGGGGCTGGCAGCTTCAACCAGATTTGCTTCCCGCCAGGTAGAAGCCCGATCCCGGTCTTCAGACGGGTTGATTTCAACAAGGGCAACTTCGCTGCCGTAAAGCCTGGCATTTCTCTCCAGAAAGTCCGTAATAACCATAAAGCATCTCCTCCATAAAAAAATCCTCTGACAACACATCAGAGGACGAGAATTCCCGTGGTACCACCTCAGTTTACCGTGAACTCACATTCACAGCCTCAGCAGGATAATTATATGATCCCTTTCGCGATAACGGGCGAACCCGGCTCAGGCCTACTGCCGCAGAACGGGTTCAGCCGGCTGCTCCGGAATGTATTTCACCTGAGGCCGGGCATCAGCTTTCACCAACCGCTGATTCTCTGCAGTCCCGTTTCGGCAGGCTACTGGGTTTCCTTCACTGCAATTAAGATTCTATTCTAATTCAAATAAAATGATTCTGTCAACAAATTCAAACGTTATGGCAGCGATTTGCAACACAAAAACGCCTGATATCCGTGTACCGACGCAAAACCGGTACACGAATATCAGGTGCTTTTATACTTTTATTTTTCGCGATTCCAGAGAGCCAGGGTTTCCAGCACATGGCGGCACATGACGACCCGGTCCGGATAAAATTGACTGTACATAGGATCATTGATACAATTTCTCAGCTGACTGATCTTGCCTTGAGAAGAGATCGTATCCATGAACAGATCCTGCTCCGGTTCTGTCAGTTCGAAAATTTTCTGCTCCTGCTCATCCGTCCAATTGAGATATTTTTCAATCTCGTCATCTTCCGGCATCGCTGTCTCCATCTCTCCCGGTGGATCACTCACTTCATATTCCGCTATTTCTTCAGCTACCCTGCGGTTGGAAGCCTTTTTGCTGAGCTGTTCCCTGTGGCAGGAAGAATGCTGATCAGCGGAAGCTGAAGCTGCCGAATCTTCCGGCCCTTTTTCATTCATTTCCGCCGTGACGACTTCTTCATTCTCACCCGCCATTTCTTCATTCTTCATTCTTACTTCTTCATTCTCATCAGATTTCTGATTTCTTATTTCTGATTTCTGATTTCCCATGATTGCATCCACGCGCACCGGATAAGATGGAAAATCGCGGAAAGGTGCATTTGTGCTGTGCTTGGCTGCATGCTTGCGGTTGCCGTCTTCTTTCGTGAAGGAGAGAGCCTTTTCTGCCAATTTATCGGGATTGGCCAGGCAGAGATTCAGACTGTAGGAACGGTACTGTGTGGAACGCAGCCTTCCCATCGTGTTGGCGAAGGTCAGCAGCAGCTCGAACAGGTCCGTGTCCAGTTCATGATCTTTCTGTTTTTTGATCCGCAGGGCATCATCCACCTTCCGGGCATTGCAGGAGATCATCTGATTCAGACGTTCCGCGGTAAGCGGCTCAAGACCGCTCACATCAAAACCCCGCTGGATCATGGCGGTCTTGGTGAGAAAGGCGCTGCCCAGATGGTCAACGGCTTTCACCAGTACTTTGCAGGTTTTGAGATATTGGGAGGAGTTTTTGTCCAGGACACGGGTGAGCGCGAAGACATCTTCCGTGTGGTCAAGGATCAATGCGGTGATGCCGCAGAAATCCATGCTCTCGGTGCTGTAGTCATCCGGAGCACGGTCTGCGCCTGACGCGGACGCGTTCCCGGCGTCAGCCAGGGTTTGGTCCAGCATGATCAGAACTTTTTCATCATCGCGTTGGTTCACCGTTATCCTCCCGTAAAAGTTAAGAGTTAAGAGGTAAGAGTTAATTTCTTCATTCTTACTTCTTCATTTTCAATCAGTTTACAGCATAATTGAACATTTTGCAACAGACAAGGTTGACACTTGACAAACGTTCGATTTTGTGGTAATGGACACATGAAGACGAAGCACATAGGGACGGTTTCGCTGTTGCCGTTCAGCCGGCACTGCGGAACCGTCCCTATGTGCGTTCAATTACAAAAGATAAGGCGCACAAGGGGACGGTTCTCTTGTGCCGGCTGCGCGGCAGCAAGAAAACCGTCCCCTATGTGCTTACCGAATAATTATAAAAAAATTATGCTTCGGGTTCGAAGTTGCTCTTGTCAACGCCGCAGAGAGGGCAGACCCAATCTTCCGGCAGGTCGGCGAATTTTACGCCTTCGACTTCTTCGTCATAAACATGACCGCAAATCTGGCAAACGTACTTCATTTCAAAACTCCTTTATAAAATTGTGACGCGCACAGCGTATCCGACTTTAACTGATCACTGAACACTGATCACTGACAACTGAACCTCAGCACTTCCACAGGCTGTGGAGATTGCAGTAAGCGTAAGCAGCTTCCACTTCATCGCCTTCACAAAGCATAAAGCAGGCTTTCGGTTCATCACCGGGGTTCAACGCCTTACGCTGATTTCCCTGTTTGGTCTGAATAGCGACCCATTCGATGTAATGCTCGGGCAGCATCGGATGAGCGACGGAACCGACTTTCACGATAACCTTGTTTCCTTCAACTTCCACGACAGGAATGTGCTTTTCGGTTGCAGCTTCAGTCGTTCCCGGGACGATTTCCTTCATTGGTTCACCGCAGCACATGATCGGGCAAGCGGCTTTCTTCACCATGGCGACCATCTGACCGCAATGAGCACAGCGATAAAATTTCATTTCCATAACGATACACTCCATTCTCGACATTATCAGTCCGTACAGGACTGTTTGTTATAATTATACATGATAAAGTACGTTCATCACTTTTTTCTATGTTCTTTTCCCGGGCTGAATGATCTGGCAATGGGACTGCATGTCGTTATTAGAAGCATTGTTGGTGGAGATTCAGCCCCATCTTGGGAATCTGATTCCTGACTTGAAATAATGAGCGCACATGGGGACGGTTCTTCAGTGCCGGCTGCACGGCAGCAGAAAAACCGTCCCCAATGTGCTTCACGTGTGCGGTCAGTCCAGGTAGAGGCTGACTTTCACAGTACTGTGACCATCAGCGAATCGCAGGCTGTTTGTCGGCAATGATAAGGAACACGAACCCCAGAGCGAAGAAAATCGCCATGGAGGCTACAGCCACATTGATCGTGCCGCCTGCCAATTTCACTGCTGCGATCAAAGCAGAACCCAGGAAGGAAGCTCCTTTGCTGAAGATATCATAGATCCCGAAATATTCGGAAGAATTCTCGACCGGGATAATTTTCGCATAATAAGAGCGGCTCAGAGACTGGATGGAGCCCTGGAAACACCCCACGCCAAAGGCAAGAATGCCAAAATGCAGCAGCGTCTTCAATGTCAAGGCATAAAGACAAACACAGAAATAGCCGAAAATACAGACCAGGATCAAGCGCACGGTATCATGTTTTTTAGACAAGCGGGCAAACACCAGGGATCCGATCCAGGCGACGACCTGTGTAGCCAGCAGGAAGACGACCTGTCCGACAGTAGGCAGGCCAAGGTCTGTACCGATATTGATGCAGTTGTCGATGATCGTACCGACCCCGTCGATGTAAAGGAAGAACGCGATCAGGAAGAAGAGCACTTTTTTGTCTTTCCGGAAAATGTTCGCAAAGGTGTTAAAAATCTTCTTAAAGACGGAACCGACCGTGATGCTTTTGTCATCCACATAATTCTTCTGGCGGTAATTATTCAGCAGCGGAATGGTCACAAAAGCCCACCATAAGGCGGTCACACCGAATCCGATGATCTTGCTCAGGCTCTCGGAAATCTTTCCCAGCATGTCCGGTCCCATCACATAAGCGATCAATGCCACAAGGAAAGGAATACAGGAACCGATATAGCCCCAGGCATAGCCATAGGAGGAAACCTGGTCCGCACGTTCTTCCGTTGTTACATCGTTCAGCATGGAGTCATAGATCATGTTGGCTGAGGTATAAAAGATCCTTGTCAGCACAAAGATGATCAAAAACGGAAGCCAGGCATTGACAAATCCGTTGGCAACACACAACATGACACCGCATGCAACAACCGTATTGAACATGACTTTTCGACGGTCTTTATGATCGGCCAATGTGCCGATGACCGGCCCGATCAGGGCAACAATGACTGTCGTGATCGAAATCGCCAGGGAATAATAAGCTGTTGCATTATCACCGCTGATCTGCCCCGGGTTTGTCCCGATCGCAATATTCTTGAACCAAATCGGGATCAGGGAACAGGCCAGCATGGTATATGCCGAGTTTCCGACATCATAAAGCACCCAGGAAAATTCCTGTTCGTTTAAATCCCGAAAGATTTTTGATCGATTTAACTTTTGAAACAGACCGCCCATAACACCTCTATCTTTTCCGTATCATTATCGTACTTCTCTATAAATAAAATTATACCTCATGAATCGACAACACCGGTCGAATTGGTATGGTCAGCCATGAGAATCTGTCAAATGTGTAACTGTTCAGAAGGGACAGTCCCCTCTGGCTCAATACTGAGAGCTGCCGGGTACTGAACAGTTACTCAAATGTTTAATAATCGATAAATATCTGCAAATAAAAAGGATTATGGTATGATTCATATCCGGCATTAATTACCGAACGAAAGGATAGGAAAAATATGGAACTACTTCACGGATCACCGGCAGATATGACAGGCCGCAGCGAAAGAGAAATCAGAACGTATCAGTTTCTCGATAATCTTGGCATTCCGTTCACCCGTACCGATCATCCGGACCGCCCCGCAACATCCATGGAGGTCTGTGATGAAGTGGATGCTGTTCTGGATGTCCGAATTTGCAAAAATCTGTTTCTCTGCAACCGTCAGAAGACAAAATTTTACCTTCTTGTCATGCCCGGTGACAAAATCTTCAAAACCAAAGAGCTTTCCGGGCAGATGGGGATCAGCCGACTGTCTTTTGCGGAAGAGAGATACATGGAAGAATTCCTTGATATCCACCCGGGCAGCGTATCGGTCCTGGGATTGATGAATGACAAAAATCACCGGGTGACGCTCATCATTGATGAAGACGTGCTGAAGGAAGAATATTTCGGCTGCCACCCCTGCGAAAACACAAGTTCGCTCCGACTTGCCACAAAAGATTTGACAGATATCATCCTTCCGGCTCTCGGGATCACGCCTGTGATGGTGCATCTTGAAGGAAAGGAATAGAAAAAAGGACCCGCAAAAGAGTCCCTCTATTTCTTTATGGAAACACTGCACATATTAATTAGTGTTTCTTTAACTCTCGAAATATTCCCGATCGATCAGCAGGAGGGCAATTTTTCCATAAGAGAGCTCTGTTTCCTCACTGCCTGCAAGCAGCGCAATGGTGTAATCTCCGGCAGCAATATAAGCTGAATCGTAATCAGCAGCATAATTGTTCAGGGCAGTATTATTTTCATAAGGATCAGCCTGATCCAATCTGTAAGCTTCATATAGAGCCTGAAACGCCGGGATCACCTGATTTCCGTCAAACAATACTGCCACACATTCTATTTCCCAGAGCTTTTCAGTGTTTTCGTCAAAATAGAAAACATAAACAAAGTATTCCTCATCAGTCTGCGAGATGGCAGTAATGATATTGCCGTACTTTTCATCTGTGCTGACTTCGATTTCGAAGTTTTCGTACGCGTTCAACTGATTGTAGATATCCTCAGCCGATGTATCCCAGGAAAACATATCGCCAATTGTGACAAAATTCAGTGTTTGTTCACCAGCAGCAATTTCCTGTGCAGATGCGGCTGCGAATGTAAGCATCAAAACTGCCAAAACCACGAGCATGATTTTTTTCATATTCAACCTCCCTGAAAATCAATACGCTGATTCCAGTATAACACATTTTATGTTTCAAAGCGTCGACAGTTTTCCGGATAACGTAATTTTGAATATAGAAAATTATCCCAACATTATTAGCGCAACATGGGGACGGTTCCGTTGATGCCGCGAAGCCGGCACTGCGGAACCGTCCCTATGTGCTTCAAAACTTCTGTATCGGATACCACAATATTAACAAATCAAAGCACCTCAATGCCTGCTTCCGGGACGACTTCTCCGATCACGCGGGCGAACTGACCGAGCGAGGCTGCTTTTGCAAGGAAAGCATCAATTTTATCCGGATGAATGCCCAACAGCAGCCCGCCGCTGGTCTGCGGGTCAAAGAGCATCATCTGATGGTTTTCGTCGATCCTTTCAGCGAAACGGACTTTATCGATGTAGAAATTGTAATTTTCGTTTGCTCCGGCAGAGAACATGCCCATTTCCATATATTTTTCATAATGGGGGACAAAGGGAATGTCATCATAGTTATAACGCAGTCCGAGATCCGTGCCCCGTATCATTTCCCAGCTGTGGCCCATCAGGCTGAACCCGGTCACATCCGTACCGGAATGACTGCCGAATTCCACCGCCAATTCAGAGGCGGTCTTGTTCAGCGTCTTCATCCAGTTGATCACCGAATTCAGATCTTCTTCATCTGCCAGTCCGACTTTGGAAGCTGTCACCGTCACACCGAAGCCGATGGGCTTGGTCAGTACCATCTTATCTCCGACGCTGAGATGCCCTTTATAGAGGATCTTGTCCGGATGGACCATGCCGACCACAGCCAGTCCGTACTTCGGTTCATTATCGCGTATGGTGTGACCTCCGACGATCGGACAACCGGCTTCTTTGGCCTTCTCTGCGCCGCCCCGGAAAATTTCCGAGATAACATCTTTCGGCAGGTCCGCCGGAAGTGCCGTAACATTCAGCGCCATCAGCGGTTTTCCGCCCATAGCAAAGATATCCGAGATGCTGTTGGCAGCAGCCACGGCCCCGTAATCATAGGGATCGTCGACCGGAGGCGGGAAGAAATCCGTGGTAAACACCAGCGCCTGCTCATCGTTCAGCTTCAGGACTGCGGCATCGTCCGCCTTTTCCAGACCGATCAGCAGATCCGGGTAATCTGCCTGATTGAACACATTGCCAAACGGGTTGATCACATCCATTAGAACTTCCGCCCTGAGTTTTGCGGCACATCCCGCACAAAATGCCAATTCCGTAAGTTTCATCGCCATATCGCCTTCTCTCTTTCAGTCTTCAAATTTCATCGATCAACATTCAATTCTCAACTTTATCTGAAAAGATTATATCAAATACTTGCAAAATACGCGAATATTCATAAAATAAATATTGTATTTATAAATACAAAATCAGAAAGGATTGTCTCATGAAAGATAAAATGACTGATTTCTTCAGCTCACGGCTCGGTATCATCATCACCGGTGCTGTGATCGGTATCCTTGGTCCTACGCTTCAGAAATTCGGCAACCCGAAGAATATGGGCGTTTGTGTTGCCTGTTTTGAACGTGACATCGCCGGTGCCCTGGGTTTGCACCGCGCTGCCCCTGTTCAATATATCCGCCCGGAAATCATCGGCTTCGTGCTGGGGTCTCTGATTGCCGCTTTGCTCTTCAATGAGTTCAAAGCCCGCGGAGGTTCCGCCCCGATCGTCCGTTTCATTCTCGGCTTCTTCGCCATGGTCGGTGCCCTGGTTTTCCTCGGCTGCCCCTGGCGTGCCTGGTTCCGCTTTGCCGGCGGTGATATGAACGGTCTGGTCGGCCTGATCGGACTGGCCATCGGTATCCTGATCGGCATTGTTTTCCTGAAAAACGGTTATAACCTTGGACGTTCCCACAGCTGCAAAAAGGCTGCCGGCTGGGCTTTCCCGGGCATCATGATCGCCCTTTTGATTCTGGCTTTGCTCCAGCCGCGCTTCGGTGCAGACGGTACCGGTCCGATCTTCAACAGTGAATCCGGCCCGGGCTCCATGCATGCTCCGCTGATCATCTCCCTGTGTGCCGGGCTCATCATTGGCTTTATCTGCCAGCGGACCCGCTTCTGCACAGTCGGAGCCATTCGTGATGCAGCCATGTTCAAGGATTCCCACCTGATTTCCGGCGTTTTGGCACTCGGTGTTTTCGCCTTCCTGACCAACCTGGTTTACGGTCAGTTCAAATTCGGTTACGACAACATGCCGATTGCTCACAGCAACCTGCTGTGGAACCTGCTGGGCATGATCCTCTCCGGGCTTGCCTATACCCTGGCCGGCGGCTGTGCCGGACGTCAGCTGTTCCTCGGCGGTGAGGGTGACATGGATGCCGGCATCTTTGTCCTGGGCATGATCACCGGTGCCGCATTCAGCCACAACTTCGGGCTGGCAGGCGCAGCCAACAGCGTTCTGGAAGACGGAACCATCAAAGTCTGGCAGCCGAACACCCAAACCATGATCGCAGTCTGCCTCGGTCTGGTCATTTGTGTCATCATCGGTCTCACCAACCGCGACAAAGTTGACTAAGGAGAATTCATTATGGCAAAAGCAGCAAAAGAAGTTGATGCCCGCGGACTGTCCTGCCCGCAGCCGGTCTACCTGACCCTGAAGGCGATCGATGAAGGAAAATTCCCGATTCAGGTTACGGTAGATAACGCCACCGCAAAAGCCAACATCCGCCGCATGGCACAGGGGAAAAAATACAATGTTGCCATCGAGGAAAAGGGTGAAGACATTATTTTGACCATTTCAAAATAAATTTCCGATCAGCCCTCTCCGAATCATTGGGCAGCAATTCTGAATATGAAGCACACGGGGACGGGTTCGCTCCTGCCGCGCAGCCGGCACTGCGGAACCGTCCCCATGCTGCGCTGATAAGATGCGAATAGCTTTCCATATTCAGAATTCCTGATCATTGGGGAGGGCGCTTTATTTTTGGTATAATCAGTGGATATGATCTATCTTGACAATGCAGCAACCAGCTGGCCGAAACCCGATTGTGTACCGAACGCGATCGCTGATGCGATCAGAAATTCCGGCGGGAATCCGGGACGCGGAGGTCATCGTCTCGCCCTCGCAGCAGGTGAAACTCTATACGAAGTCCGTGACCGCACCGCTGAATTTTTCGGATGCAGCGATGTTTTTCGTGTATGTTTTACGCAGAACATCACTATGGCGATCAACCTGGTTTTAAAGGGATTTCTGCACCCGGGAGACCATGTTCTCGTCAGTCCCATGGAGCACAACGCCGTTATGCGTCCGCTGTGCGCTATGGGGATCGATTTCAGCGTTATTCCGGGAGAATCAGACGGAAAAGTAAAACTATCCGAAATTTCATCATTGATTCGGGAGAATACGCGGCTCATCCTCATCTGCCATGAATCAAATGTGAACGGTGTTGTTCAGCCGCTGAAGGAAATCGGGGAGATTGCAAGAGAGCACGGTCTTTTTCTGCTGGCGGACTGTGCACAGTCTGCGGGGCATACCCGGCTGGATATCGAAAAAGACTGTATTGACTTTCTCTGTTTCACCGGGCACAAAGGTCTGTTTGGGCCGACCGGTACAGGAGGAGTCCTGTTCGGCTCCCGAATTGATTTGCGGCAGGTCACACCGCTGCTTCAGGGCGGTACCGGGAGCCTTTCCGAAAGCTTTGAACAACCGGAATTCCTTCCCGACCGCTTTGAAAGCGGTACCCAGAATGTCGCCGGACTTGCCGGGCTGAATGCCGGGCTGCAATGGATCGAAGAACAGGGACTGGAAGCGCTGGCTGAAAAATCAAAGCGCTTAATCACTCAACTACACGAAGGTTTAACTGCAATTCCGGGATTACACTGCTATTATGGGGGAGGACAGGTCCTTTCCATTTCCATTGATAACTGCGACAACGGCATTGCCGGGGCTGAACTCGAAAGACGCTGGGGCATCATGACGCGCATCGGTCTGCACTGCGCCCCTCTGGCTCACCGGACACTGGGTACCTTTCCTAACGGGACGATCCGCTTTGCCGTCTCACCGTTCAACACAGCTGACGAGATCGAATGCTGCATCCGTGCCTGCAGAACCCTTGCGGAGGAATCATGGAAAGAGAAATGATCCTGCTGGTCCATACCTCCGGACATGCTTTTGCCATCGAGAAAGCATTGAAAAAACGCGGGATCAGCTGCCGACTGACGCCCATTCCCCGCAAAGTCAGTTCCGACTGCGGGATCTGCGTACGCTTTGCACCGGAAAACCTCGAAACGGTACGTTTATTCACAGAGACGCTGCCATTTGAAATACAGGGAATCATCAGCGATGACGGTCTTGATCCGGAAAATTGATATTTTCTCCCTGAGTTCCGAAATTCCGGTGATTTCCATCGCGGGGGCCGGCGGGAAAACGACCCTGATGTTTGAACTGACCAAATTATTCCCGGGACCCGCCGTTTTGACGACAACGACCAAAGTCGGTGCAGACCAGATCCGTTCAGCAGATCTGAGTATGGAATTGTCCTCTTTTCCGCCTAAGGTAATGCGCAGTTCCATGTGGGTCTCACCCTCACTGGAATCCCATAACGGGAAAATAGCAGGCTGCTCTTTGGAAGAATTTCGAATTCTTTCAGCGATTTGCCGTAAAAATAACCTTCCCCTCATCAATGAAGCTGACGGAGCTGCTCGCAGGCACATCAAAGCACCGGCAGCCCATGAGCCCGTTATCCCACCGGAATCGAATATCTGCATCTATGTCACAGGCCTGGATGTGCTTGGGAAGCCCGTAAACAGCGAAAACGTCCATCGTCCTGAAATATTTTCAAAACTTACCGGATTGGCTGAAGGGGATATAATAGAAGCAGACAACATCGTGCGCCTGCTGGAACACCCGCTAGGAGGGCTGAAAAACATCCCGGAACAGGCCAAAAAAATCGTTTACCTGACGCATACTGAGAGCCGGGAGAAACGGCAGGCCGCTGAATATATCAAGTCAAAGCTGAGTACTTACGATTATCTGATCGTATAAATGCAATGGAGAACCTTATGAAACGAGAACAATTGATCGCCATCAAAGGAGCCGGAGATCTTGCATCCGGGATCGCCCTGCGTTTATGGCGCAGCGGCTACCGGGTCATTTTTTCGGAGCTTCCCATTCCCCTGTGTATCCGCCGCACGGTTGCTTTTGCCGGTGCTGTCTTTGAGGGCAGTGCCAAAGTTGAAGAGGCAGAAGGCGTTCTGATCCGGGATGTCAGTGAAGCCGCTGCAATTTGGGAAAAACGGAAAATGCCGGTGATCGTTGATGAAACGTCTGAGAAAATACTTTCACTCGCACCTGACGTGCTGATCGATGCCCGGATCATCAAAAGCTTTCGCGAAGACACCCATCTTTGGGATGCCTCACTGGTGATCGGGCTGGGGCCCGGGTTTACAGCCGGAAGCAATGCCCACTGCGTCATCGAGACCAACCGCGGGCACAACCTGGGACGTGTTTTCTGGAGCGGCTCCGCAGAGCCGAACACCGGCGTACCGGGCAGCATCAAAGGCGAAGGGATCAAACGTGTCATCAAAGCGCCCTGCCCGGGTGTCTTCCGCCCGCTGGTTGAAATCGGAGATGCCGTCAAAGAGGGACAAGTGATCGCAAAAATCGGTGATACAGAGGTCAGAGGGCAGCTGGACGGCATCGTTCGCGGCATCATCTACCCGGGAATTTTTGTTGATAACGGACTGAAGATCATGGACATCGACCCCCGCGGCAACAGAGAGCACTGCTTTACCGTTTCAGACAAAGCTTCTGCACTCGGCGGTGGTGTTCTTGAAGCGATCCTGACCCGTTTTTAAGCTGTGTCATTGGAGCCGGTTGCTCCGAAAGGTAATGAGCTGCAGGTATGAAGATCCTTTACGCTGAAGATGAAAAAGCACTGTCAGAAGCCGTTGTCGACATTCTGACCTACCACAAATATATCGTCGAACCAGTTTATAACGGAGAAGATGCATACGACTATGCGATGTACGGAGACTATGACGGCATTATTCTGGATGTGATGATGCCGAAAAAGGATGGGATGACCGTCCTCCGTGAGCTCCGGGAAAACGGGTACAAAAAACCGATCATGCTGCTGACCGCCAAAAGTCAGGTTGAAGACCGCATCAAAGGACTGGATGCCGGTGCCGATGATTATCTGCCCAAGCCGTTTGACATGGGAGAGCTGCTGGCCCGCGTTCGCGCCATGCTGCGCAGGAGAGAAGAATTTCACTCCAATCAGCTGCAATACGGTGACCTGACACTGGATGTGGAAAGCGGTACGCTCTCCTGCGGCGGCAAATCCGTAGTCCTTCCCAAACAGGAATACCGTCTGATGGAACAGCTGATGCTCAATCACAACATGTATATGAATTCCGAAGACCTGCTGGAAAAGGCCTGGGGATTCAACTCGGAGGCCGACATCAACAGTGTCTGGCTCTACATTTCCTATCTCCGCAAACGGCTGGCTTCCATAGAATCTCAGACAGAGATAGTTTCCCGCAGAAATTTCGGTTACAAGCTGGAACAGGTTTCATGAGGCGGACCCTTCGCAAAAAGTTCATCCTTTTCGCAATGGCAGCTGTCACCGTTCTGCTGCTGGTGCTGATGCTGTCGATCAACGGACTTGCCTGGCTCACATTTGAGCGTCAGTCGGATGAGATGATGTCCATGCTCATTGCTTCCGGGGGAAATTTCATGAGAATGGAGCCCCCGGAAAATGAAGGACCGCAAATCCCGCTTCCCGATCGTGATATGATGCGCTCAGCCCGCTTCTTCACGGTATTTATGGATGAAAACGGCGCTGCCTTGTTTGCCAATGTGGATGAAATCTTTTTTGTTGACATCGATGAAGCGATTGAATATGCAAACCAGGCGATCAAAAAAGGCACATCATCCGGCAGGATCGACCGCTATAAGTATGCAATCGAAGAGATCAACGAAGGAAAGAAGGTCTATTTTCTGGATATAACCCGGGAAACGCTGACCATGCGGACTTTGCTGCGTGTTTCAGCGATTATCGCCGCGATCAGCTGGATCATCGTTTTTGCTTTTGTTGTACTGCTTTCCGGCACCGTCGTCCACCCCATCGTTGCCGGGATCGAAAAACAGAAGCAATTTATCACCAACGCAGGCCACGAGCTCAAAACGCCTTTGGCAATCATTCAATCCAACAATGACGCCATGTCTCTCATCTATGGAGAGAATAAATATAACCGCAATATCAAAGAGCAGGTGACCCGGCTGAGTCAGCTGACTGCCAACCTGCTGCTGCAGGCAAAGCTCGATGAAGAAATCGAACTGAAAAAAGAATCTGTCGACATCAGCGAACTGACAGCATCCTTTCTGCTGCCATACAAAGATACCGCGGACGCTGCCGGATTGGCCTTCACCGCCTCTGTCATGCCGGACCTGCATATGAATACAAACAGCGAGGCTTTCACTCAGCTGCTGGGCATTCTGATGGATAATGCGGTCAAATATACCACGCCCGGGGGAGATATCGATTTTTCACTTGTCAAAGAATCCGGGCATGTTTTTCTCACAGAAGAAAACAGCTGTGAAATGGAAACAGACAACGACCCGGAAAAGCTTTTTGAGCGCTTTTACCGGGCAGACAGCGCCCGTACGCAGACGGACCGGCATTCCGGCTACGGGATCGGTCTTTCTGCTGCCCGTTCCATCTGTGAAGCGCTCGGGGCAAAACTCAGTGCAGCGTATCCCTCAGAGGGAAGGATACGCTTCACTGTAAAATTTTGAGAGATCGTAACTCAGAACCCGAATCTCACTTTACCGTGAATTTGTCCATCATCATTTCTTTCAGAAGCAGCAATTCATTTTCAGGATCCGGGGCATCTTCCATCACATAGACAAGTCCGACTGCATATCGGGTCACGGCTGCCAGCATGATATGCATGGTGGTCGAAAAAATGCATTGTTCTGTATAGGAGGTTTTCAACGTACCGTCTTCAAGAGCCCTGGCATAAACATCGTGAAACTGCTTCTTCAGCATATCGACAATATCCAGATATGGCTTCATTTGCTCATCCGGTATCTCTCCATTCTGGACATAGACATTGAAGAACTGGTTGAAGCGCAGGATATCTTTATGATTCCGATACAAATCAATAAAGGCATCAAGCATATATTCATATTCCTGAGCGGCAGTCAGATTCTTTTCCTTCAGTTCTTCAAGACGCTGATGACTTTCATCGAGATACTTTGTCCAGACATCCGTGCTGATTCCCATCACCAGATCGGACTTTGTAAGATAGTAACGATACAATGTGGCGATACCGAGCCCTGCCGCGTTGGCAACTTCGATCATTGGGACCTTCTCAATTGTCTTTTCGGCAAATAATCGCAGTCCCTCCTTCAGGATCCGCTCTCTCCGCTCACCCATTTCTCTTGCATCTTTTTCTTTATTCCGCATACTGATCACCTCAATTTTTATATTATTCTCTCCTGCTGTCCGTGCTGATTCAAAATCCCGGTGCAGCAGGCATGATTTAACCAAAGCTATTTTTATTATAATGCCTTTATTATGATAAATAAGAATAAAAATATTATAATGATACATAAAAATTCATTGATTCTGAAAATCATACATTTTCTCAAAAAATATTTTTTTCATTGTGTATAATAATTGTTATGGACACAACAAAAATCAGGCTGATCGTATTTGACATAGACGGAACACTGGCAGAAACCGACGATTATTATGTCGAAAAAGCGGCTGTTTTGCTGAGGAAGCTGCTCCCCTTTGTAAGCCGGGATTCGATGGAAAAATTCGTGCGTCCGCCGATCATGGCCGGTGAAACCGTTGTTCACGGGATATACCGTTTCCTGGACATGCTGGGCCTGGACAAAGTGCTCAGCAAAGCACACAGTAAAATCTCCGTAAAAGGTGACTATAATTACCGGGAGGTGGAAGGTATGCAGCAAACCCTTCGGGCCCTTTCCGGAAAATATAAAATCGGCATCATCACCTCCGGCGGCTATCACAGCACACAGGCTTTCCTGAAAAAATACGAGCTGAAGGAAATTGTTTCCTATGTGATTTCCGCAGAAGATTGTCAGTTCATCAAGCCGCATCCCATGCCGCTGTTGAAAATAGCAGAAGCAGCGAACGTTTTACCGGAGAATTGTCTTTTGGTCGGAGATACGATTTTCGACATTTTGTGCGCAAAACGGGCAGGCGGGTATGCGGCTGCCGTCAAGACCGGTTTCGATACAGTTAAATTACTGAAGGCTCACAAACCCGATTTTCTGCTGAACTCCGTGAACGAACTTCCGGGAATTCTTGAGGCGAATGATCAGGAAAAATTCCCCAAAAACGAAAGCGGCAAAAATGCTCAAAAATCGAAAGATTTGGTATAATAGATAAAGTAGTTTTTTTTGTATGAAAATTTCTTTCATCCTGGAGTAGCGTTTTGGCATTCAATCCACTGAATTGGCTGTTAGGTTTGTTCTCACTCGATATCGGGATCGATCTCGGGACTGCAAACACATTGGTTTACGTACGCGGAAAGGGTATCGTGATCAATGAGCCATCCTGGGTTGCTGTCGAAAAACGTACCAAACGTCCGGTAGCCATTGGTATGCAGGCAAAAGAGATGGTCGGACGTACGCCCGCAAACCTGACCGTTGTCCGCCCGCTTCGCGATGGTGTTATTTCCGAATTTGAAATCACACAGGCTATGCTCGGCTATTTTATCGGGCGCGCACATCAGCAGTCGATCGCTCCTTTTCCCCGGCCGCGGGTCGTGATCGGCATACCCTGCGGAGCCACGGATGTTGAACGCAGGGCTGTTTATGATGCAGCTATGGCAGCCGGTGCACGGGAAATTTACCTGATCGAGGAACCGAAAGCCACTGCTATCGGCATCGGTCTCCCCATCAATGAGATCCGCGGAACGATGGTGGTTGATATCGGCGGTGGCACCACAGAGGTCGCCATTCTTTCGCTGAATGAGATCGTCGTGTTCCGTTCTCTCCGTGTGGCAGGCGATGAGCTTGAGCAGGATATCATCACATATGTCAGGAACCGGTATAACCTTTATATCGGGGAACGGATGGCAGAGCAGACTAAGATATCGATCGCCTCTGCATTCCCGCTGCCGACAGAAAAAACGATGATCATCAGAGGCAGAAACCTGGTGACCGGTCTGCCTGAAGCGATTGAAGTCTCATCGGTTGAGATCCGTGAGGCGATTTCCGGTTCCATCCAGGTCATGGTCGACACCATCAAAGATGCCATTGATGAAGCCCCGCCTGAATTGGCTGCGGACCTGATCGAGACCGGCATTTGTCTTTCCGGCGGTGGTGCACAGATCCTCGGGATGGCAGACAGGCTGAATGATGAGCTGGGGATCCGTGTATGGGTCGCGGATGACCCGATGACCAGTGTTGCCAGAGGAGCCGGCGCCATTCTCGAAAGTGAAGAGGCGCTGGAACAGTTCCGCGCAAGTGTCGACCGGTTCAGCAATCCCCGCTGATATGAGGCCTTGCTTCAACTAAACTATGCGCAAAAGAATAAATTTCCGCAACTGGAAAAAAATCGTTTTGGTTTTGATAGTTCTGGGCATTGCTTTTTTTGCCCTGAGCGGTTATATGGCGAAAGCGATTGACCGCGTATTATCACCGGCGATCAAGGTTCAATCCACATTAATGGAACGGCTGAATTTCATCATCAGCCTGTTTTCCGTTTCGGAAGATCAGGTCGCACTGGTCGCTGAAAATGAGAACCTGAAAAATCAGGTCGCCGAACTGCAGAGCCGGATCATCCAACTGCAGCAGAACCTGAACGAAGCAGATATTTTATACGCACTGCTTGGTTTTGCCCGCAGCAGCCCGGATGAACAATATATCCCGGCGAAAGTTATCGGCAAAGACCCGAGCCCCTTCCTGAAATATATCCTGATCGACCAGGGCAGCGACGCAGGGATCCGCGCCGGCATGCCTGTTGTCACCAACAAAGGGCTGGTCGGGCGTATTGATGCCGTCACCGCTTCCGCAGCCAGAATTCGTCTGATCACGGATTCGACTTCCATGATCAACGCGGTGGTCGTGGAAGCAGATGCGGAATGCATGGTCCAGGGCTCCATTACGGGAGACATAACGATCGAGATGGTCTCTCAGGATGTAGACCTGGAACCCGGTCAGGTCGTACAAACCTCCGGGCTGGGCGGTGATTTCCCGGCAGATTTCATCATCGGGCAGGTTCTCAACGTAAACCAGATCAACAATGAGATCTTTCAGTCCGCATCCATCCTGCCTGCGGAAGATTTCAACTCGCTGCAGGCTGTGCTGGTGGTCTCCAATTTCTCACCGGCAAACACCGCTCCGCTGGAATAAAATAAAATGCTGGAAGTAACTGCAGGACTTTTGATTCTCAGCATTGCCGGTTTTTTACAGGTCGGCTTTTTCGGACAGGTCCGTTTGATGGGCGGAACTTCCGATCTGATCATGCTCTGCATAGCCGCATGGAGCATCAATGATCGCTCCAAATATTCCTGGATCCTTGTAATAGCCGGAGGCTTGATCATGTCTTACGTCAGCGCCATGCCGATGAATGGCTACCTGTGGATGTATCTGATGATCTGGTTTATCATTCGCTTTATCAAGATGCGGGTATGGCAAATGCCTCTGATGCTGATGCTGTTTGTCACGATCCTCAGCACACTGCTCATTTCCGTCGGGACACTGGCTCTGCTGTTCCTGCAGAATGCATCAGTCAATTACCTGGACGCATTCCAGCAAATCATCATTCCCTCTTTGGTGATGAATGTCCTGTTTTCGATACCGACCTACGCTTTTTTGAATGACGTCATCAACACGATTTACATGAACGAGGAGATTGAATGAACGGCAGTCAAAGTGAAAATAAATTAGCCGGACGAAGCCCGAGACTGATCGGATTCCTGATCGTGTTTTTTGGGGTTATGATCTTTTATGTTTACCGGCTGTTCACCATTCAGATCATTGACGGAGATTACTACCTGGATCTTGCCGATGAAAACCGCATTTCCATCGTGCAGGATCAAACCAAAAGAGGGATCATCTATGACCGGAACGGGGTCGTGCTGGCAAGAAATACAGCAACATATGATATCACCATCACCCCTGCGGACCTGCCGGAAGACGATGGTGATACCCAGGAAGTATATCGAAAGCTGTCAAAGCTGATCGATATTCCGGTGAACAACGGAGAAATCAATGACGAAACCGTCCGTCTGTACAGTGAATGCAATACGGATTTCGGGATTTCCCAGGTGGTATATATCGCCAGTTCCCTGTCGCCTTATGACGCAACGGGAATACGCTGTGATGTCAGCAAAGAATTGGCGATGACCGTACAGGAAAAAGCAGCGGAAATGCCGGGAGTCGGTGTACGCATGAATTCGATCCGCGAATATCCCACCGGCTATTCCACTGCTGAGATCGTCGGTTTTTTGGGACCGATCCCGGAAATGATGCAGGATGAAATGCGGGAGAAGGGCTTCCTGATCGAGTCCGACCAATATGGTTATGCGGGTGTGGAATCCTCACTGCAGGATATTCTTTCGGGCAAAAACGGGCGCAGAGTCGTGGAAGTTGACGTCGGCGGACTGCAGACCCGCGATCTGGAAACACCAAGGGAACCTGTCCCCGGATATAACATCATGCTGACGATCGATGTCAGGCTGCAGAATGTGATGCGCGCTGCTATGATCGACACCATGGACTTTTATAACCGGGTGAGCGTCACAGGCATTATCACTGAAGACGCAGCCGGCATCGCCATGAATCCGAAAACGGGGGAAGTCCTGGCCATGGTCAGCGAACCTTCCTACGAAAACAACCGCATGACCCGTTATATTCCGGCTTATTACTACCAGCAGCTTTCGGTCGATCAATCAAGACCACTGATGAACCATGCCACCCAGGTAGCCCAGCCTCCCGGCTCGGTATTCAAGATCGTCACCGGGATCGGAGCCATGAATGAACATGTCGTCGCCCCGGACCAGTATGTGTTTGACCCCGGCAGCATTTACATGGAACAGCGTTATTCCCCGAACGATCCGGGGTCAGTCCAGGAATACGTCTGCCACCTGCGCACAGGCCACGGGAATGTGGACTACCAGCACGCGCTGGCATGGTCCTGCAATATTTATTTCAACAAAGTCGGTGGCGGTTACGGGACAGAGGTTCCCGAGGGCCTTGGCATTGACCGCCTCGGGCAGTATGCAAGGGCACTGGGTTATGATCAATATTCCGGTATCGAGCTCGACGGTGAAGAAGACGGCCTGATCCCTACCACGACCTGGAAGCGTGTGAATCAGGGGGAAGCCTGGGCCACCGGTGATACTTATCTTGCCTCCATGGGTCAGGGTTATGTGACAGCCACACCGATCCAGGTGCTGGGTTCCTTTGCTACGGTTGCCGCAGGCGGTGTTCATGTCAAACCCACGCTGATCCGGGAAATTCTGGACGAACGCGGCAACACAGTCCTTCCATTTACCCCGCAAATGCACTGGGATATCACAAAGGATCCGAAGATCATGATCTATGACGAAAACGGCAGAGAGACCGACGAGTACAAAACCGTTGAGCCCTGGGTCATTGAGGAAACGAGAAAGGGCCTGCGGCGTGTTCCCCAGCCGGGCGGAACTGCCGAAGAAGCTTTTGCAGGCGACACTCACGAGTCCTCGGCAAAAACGGGAACGGCGGAATACTGCGACGACATTGCCAACGCCAAGGGCTTATGCCAATTCGGCTCCTGGCCGGCCCATGCCTGGACGGCAGGGTTCGCGCCCTACAGTGACCCGGAGATCGTTGTCGTAGTATTTGTCTATAATGGAAAAGAAGGTGCGTATCTGGCAGCCTATCCGGTGAGACGCGTGATCGACAACTATTTCCTGCTGAAAGAATATGACGCAGAACGGGCAGGTACTGATTTATAATCCATATTACAGAAAATCAGTATATAATTGTAGGGGGCCTCTGAAAACTTTTCAGCGGGGGTATGGGGGCTGCATAGCCCCCGGAGCTCATGGCGCGGGGAAGTTTTTTCCCGAAGAAAAAGAATTCTGAATCCCGCGCCATAGTAGATATGTAGTGAATGAGGTTCTGATTATTGGAGTCTCTAAGGGCCCTCTGTAATGAATAACTGGAAGTAGAGATGCGTCGGGAACGTTGGCGTAATTTTGATTTTTGGCTGTTTGGTGTTGTGATCATCCTGTGCTTTTTCGGCATTGTCATGATCCAATCCGCACTTGCCGGAAATCTGGAAGTTTCAATCAACAGTCAGATCCTATACGTCAGTATCGGGTTAGTGTTCATATTGGCCTGTGCCTTTTTTGATTACCACTATCTGGATTCACTGGCGAACATCATGTACATCGGGATCATCCTGCTGCTTATCGCACTGCGCCTGTTCGGTACTGCCGCATTCGGGTCTGCCCGCTGGTTCCGTATCGGTCCCATCTCCCTGCAGCCGTCAGAATTCGCGAAGCTGATTCTGATCGTCCGCCTCGCCAAATACTTTGCCGATCACGACAATGACAAACATGACCTGATGTGGATCATCAAAAGCTTTGCGCTGGACTTCGGTATTGTCGTGTTCATTCTGCTGCAGCCGAATATGTCAACGTCCATCGTGATGGTGGTTTTATGGTTCTCCATGATCTGGGCGAGCGGCATTCCGATGAAAAGTCTGGTTCTGCTGGGGATCGTAGGTATTTTCGTCGTTATCGGTCTGCTGGTCTGGATCTTCGTCTCACCGGAGACTGTGCCTTTTGTACAGGAATACCAGCTGAACCGTGTACGAACTTTCATCGCCCCTGATCCGGACGCCCGTTACGGGGACTCCTACAACATTGACCAGGCAGTGATCTCCCTTGGCTCCGGCAGACTGTTCGGTCAGGGCTACGGAAACGGAACACAGGTCCAGCTGCGCTTTTTGAAAGTGCGGCACACGGACTTTATCTTTTCCGCGTTAGGGCAGGAATTCGGTTTTATCGGAGCCATGCTGGTGATCATCGTACTCTCATTCATGGTCCTGCGGATCATTCACATAGCCCGAAATGCGCCTGATTTTTTCGGAGCGTTGATTTGTTACGGTATTGCGACACTGTTCTTCTTCCAGATGGTCGTGAACATGGGCGTGAACCTTCAGGTTCTGCCTGTGACCGGTCTGACCCTGCCTTTCATCAGCTACGGAGGTTCTTCGACCATGGCACTGGCGATGGGGATCGGCCTGGTAGAATGCGTGGCAGTCAGTTCGGAAAAGAAAACTGAAATAGTATAGGGTTTATGAATCAGGAATCAGGATTCGGAGGGTAAGGGTGGAAAAAAGATCGAGGAACAAGAATCAAGTGAGTCGGAATTCCACAAGCCATTAGTGAATTCGGATCCTAAAAATGAAAGGAAATTAATAATAATGACAGATGAAATGAAACCGGCACGTGTCCGTTTTGCACCTTCACCGACGGGAAGGCTGCATTTGGGTGGAGCCAGGACGGCTCTCTATGATTACCTGATCGCAAAAAAAACCGGCGGTCAGTTCATTCTGCGTATTGAGGATACAGACAGAACCCGTTATGTCCCGACCGCAGAACAGGAAATCATTGACGGACTTCACTGGCTGGGTATTGAATGGGATGAAGGCCCGGATATCGGCGGTCCTTTTGGGCCTTACCGCCAAACAGAAAGAAAAGAAATCTATCAAAAGGTCGCCGAACAGCTTGTCGAGCAGGGGGACGCTTATTATTGTTTCTGCACACCCGAACGACTGGAAGAGATGCGCAAACAACAGGCAGCAAACAATGAATTCCCGCATTACGACGGTCACTGCCGCGATATTCCCCTGGAAGAGGCAAAACGCCGCGTAGCAGCCGGTGAACCGCATGTCGTTCGTCTCAAGGTTCCTCAGGAAGGTACAACGGTTGTGCATGACATGCTGCGCGGAGATATCACCATCGATAACAAACAGCTGGAAGACGCCATTATCCTGAAAACGGATGGCTGGGCGCTCTACCACCTGGCAGCCATGGTCGATGACCATATGATGGGCATCACTCATGTGATCCGAAGTTCGGAATGGCTCCCCTCGCTCCCGCTTCATCATATGATTTATCAGGCATTGGGCTGGGAAGAACCGGAATGGGTCCATCTCTCTGTTTTGCTGAGTCCCAGCGGCAAAGGGAAATTGTCCAAACGTGAATCGGAAGAGCTGCTGAAACAGGGATATGCTGTGTTCCTGACAGATTTTGCCGACCTTGGCTACATTCCGGAAGCGGTCACCAACTGGGTCGCACAGATGGGCGCAAGCTTTGACGGCGATGATGATTTCTTCACGATGAACGACCTGGTTGAAAAATTCTCTTTTGATCACCTGAACCCTGCTCCGGCTGCGATGAACTTCCAGAAGCTGGATCATTTCAACGGTGCTCACATCCGCAGCCTTTCCCGCGAGGATCTGGCACAGCGTCTGCTGCCGTTTTTCAAAAAAGCAGGCATTGACACAGACTACGAAGGGGTTTATAAAGTCATCCCCTGCATTCAGGAACGGATGGTAAGGCTCACAGACGGTCCTGAGGTCGCGAGATTCCTTTTCGAAGAAAATATTCCGCCGGTCATGGATCAGCTGATGCAGAAAAAACTTGAAATCAGCGACTGCATAAAGATCGCAGAGCGGTCATACGAAGTGATCGAATCCCTGCCGGAATTCACCGCAGCAGCCATGGAGCAGCCGCTGCGCGATATGGTCGCTGAACTTGGATACAAACCCGGACAGGTTTTCGGCCTGCTGAGGGGAGCGATCTCAGGGCAAAAGGTCACACCGCCTCTCTTTGACTGCATGGAAGTGATCGGGAAAGAAAAAGTGCTGCAGCGCATTGCAGATGCAGCTGAATTTCTGAAGGCCAACAACGTCTGAAAGGATTAAAAATATGAGCGGGCTTGACAAATTCTCCTTTGGTATACCGGCTGATCTCCGCTTTGGCTGCGGTGTTATGGATGAACTGCAGAAAGCATCTCTGCCCGGAAAGCAGGTGATGATCGTTACCGGCGGCCGCACGATCCGTCAAAACGGCACCGTTGACCGGCTGATGGCGATGATCCAACAAAAGGCAGAGCATATCACCCTGTTCGACGGTGTCAATGCGAACCCATCGCTGACATCTGTAATGGAAGGAGCTGTCATAGCCCGCGAAAATCAAATTGATTGTGTGATCGGCCTGGGCGGCGGAAGTGCCCTTGACACTGCAAAGGGCATTGCAGCTATGGCAGTCAATGAAGGCAGCTTATGGGACTATACCGGCTCCGGTTCCGGGGCCGGGAAAAAGATGAGTGTGAAACCGCTGCCCATGATCGCGATTCCTACCACAGCAGGCACCGGCAGCGAAGGCAACAAAACCGCCGTCATCACAGATGTTGAGCGGAAAGAAAAAATCGGGGTGCGCACTGACTTTGTCCATTCTGCTTATATTGACCCGGAACTGACCCTTTCCATCCCGCCTCAGCACACTGCCGAACAGGGTTTTGATGCCTTCTGCCATTGTCTGGAAGCGTTTCTTTCGGTCAAAGCAAATCTGATCAGTGATCTTTTTGCCCTCGACGGGCTGAAAGCGATTTATCATTGGCTCCCGCGCGCAGTGGAAAAAGGATCAGATATCGAAGCCCGCTATCATGTTTCATACGGCTCCATGCTGGGCGGCATGGTACTCTATCTATCTTCTGCATCTGCAGCTCACACCCTGGAACACATGCTCAGCGGCATGAATCCACAGGTCACTCATGGCGGCGGGCTTGGCATGATCTTCGACGCATTCCATGCCAAGCTGGCAGCCAATGTTCCATATCGCTACGCGGAAGCAGCAGATGCACTGGGCATCGCACCTTCAGGTGCTGACGAAAGAGAGAAGGCAGAAGCCCTGCTGCAGGAATTGCATAACTGGAAAACAAAACTCGGTCTGGATCATCTGAAGCTCGCTAATTACGGGTTTGATGCGGATCAAATCGATGAAATGGTCCGCATGACGCATTGGGTCGGCGGGGGACCGCTGACCCGTGACCGTTACCGTCTGACAGATGACGACCTGGCAGA
This sequence comes from uncultured Leptolinea sp., assembly GCA_964457635.1. GTDB lineage: Bacteria > Chloroflexota > Anaerolineae > Anaerolineales > Anaerolineaceae > Flexilinea. The sequence continues at coordinate 6,086 of CAYWGX010000001.1, read as the reverse complement.
AATCCTTGAAAATTCGCTGAACAGCTGACTATGGAAACCGTATTGATCACCGGAGCAGCACGCAGACTTGGCAGCCGGATCGCCGAAAATCTGGCTGCTGACGGCTGTTTTGTCTGGATCCATTATCTGACACATCAGGCAGAAGCCAGCTCTCTTCGGGACAGGATCATTGAAAACGGCGGACACGCTGAGTGCATAAAATGCGACCTGACTGAGATCAGCCAGATCGATGAAATGCTCAGCATTATTTCTTCTTCGGAGAACGATCAGCTGACCACACTGATCAACAATGCATCTATATTCTGCAGAAATACCCTTCAGGAAACAAACCCAGACGAATGGGACACAGTCCTGAATACCAATTTAAAGGCAATATGGTACCTTTCCAGGCATTTTGCCAACGATTTTCCCTCCGCAAAGCGGATCATCTCGATTGGTGATGCGAACATATCAAGCGGCATGCGGCAGCATGCAGTATATGCATTGAGCAAACATGCCCTGAAATTTCTCACAGAACAAATGGCTGCAGAATATGCTCCGGGAATATCCGTCAATCTGCTTTCTCCCGGATTGGCTATAAAGGGAGAGCGTGAGTCAGAATCTATATGGAATCAGCGTCAAAAGAGGGCGATGACAGACAATCAGAATATCGTTAAACAGGTCGTGAATGGGGTCTGTTTTCTGATGAAGGATCCCGGAATGACAGGATCCGAATTGATGATTGACAATGGCGTCCATTTGTTTAGTAAAATTCTGAATCTGGGGTAGAATTAAGTAACGATTCAGAGGGGAGAGCCTTATGAAAAACAAACTGCTTATCTGTCTTGTGCTTTTTGTACTTATTTTAACTTCCTGCAACCTTCCGGAAAAGGTTACAGAAGAAATGGCACGCACGATCGTTGCGTCAACCCTGGAAGCAAGAGTCAATGCGATCGGATCTCTGACACCGCCAACACCCACCCCCACCAATACGGAAATTCCGACGGAAACTCCTACACCGACGATCACACCAACCCCGACAATAGAACCCAGTCCCACCTGGGCCATGCATGAAAAAGGCAGTGCGGATATCCTGATTCTTTATTATCACGATGTCGTCAAAGACAGTAATGATGATAAATACTATCAATGGGAAAATGACGCCTGGTACGTAAAACCGGTCGAATTCGAACAGCAGATGCGTATTCTGAGCGAGATGAATTATACAACCATCACCATCTCAGACATGGTAAAAGTAATCTATGAAGGAGGAGAACTGCCCGAACGACCGGTTTTGGTCACCTTTGACTCAAGCAAACTGGGGCAATGGAAAAATGCTTATCCGACAATGAAAAAATACGGACTTGTCGGCAATATTTTTATCCCGGCAAACCATGTTGACGCAAAGAACTCTTTATCTTCTGAACAGATCAACACACTGCTGGCAGACGGCTGGGAAATCGGCTCTTCCGGTTACTATGGAAACGGACTTGCCGACCGCGGTTCATGGGGAAATGAAATCAGCGCTTCAAAGCCAAAGCTGGAAGAACTGTTCCCGAATACGCAAATACTTGCCTTCTCCTACCCGGACGGCTATACTGACCCGGAAGGTGAAATCATTCGGCGTGCTTCCAATGTATATAAAGCGTGCTTCTGCCGGCTCAGAGTGCAGGGTAATGAAGTTTCAATGAATAACATCTTCTTCATCCCACGGGTAGAAATTACCGGTGGTCTGAATTACAGCGATTTTCTCAGTCTCCTGCCCTGGAAAGAAGGCGAAATATCACGAGAAACGATGGAATGGACACTACCGACACCGACGCTGGAACCGGAAGTCATTGAAATGACAAAATCTGCCGCGGAAACGATGATGGCTGCGGACAGCCAGTAAAAAATGGCTAAAGTCACACTCAAAGATGTAGCAAAAGTTGCTAACGTCTCCTTCACTACGGTCTCCCGGGCATTGTCCGGAAATCCTGAAATCAGCAATGATACCCGGGACCGTATTCTCAGGATTTGTGAGGAGATGGGTTATACTACCAATTACATCGCACGCTCGATGATCAAGAAAAAGACGGAACTGATCGGACTGATCGTTCCGTCTATTGATAATCCTTTCATGTCGGAGCTCGCATACCATGCAGAGGTGACTGCCCGCCGTTTTGGCTATAACCTGATTCTTTGCAATTCCCATCCGGATCTTAGTCAGGAACAGAAGGCAATGCAGCTGATGGTGGGACATCAGGTGGATGGCGTTCTGATTATCCCTCAGAAACCGGAATCCTGTGAAAATCTTCAGCGCTATACTGAACTGATTCCTTCGGTGTATCTGAGTGAAAACCTCAAAGATCAGAACGGCAGCTATATTTCGGTAGACAACAAACAGGGTACTAAGCTGGGAACAGAATATTTGTATAAACTCGGCCATCGGAATGTTCTTTATTATGGCTGCCGTACCGGAAGCACAACCCATCAACTGCGGGCGGAAGGATACAAAGAAGCCTGTCTGGAACTCGGAATTCAACCAAAAATCATTTACTTTGAATCATCCTCAAGCTCAATTGAACTGGGCTATGAAATGTCATATAAAGTTTGGGAGCTGGGAGAGGAAATTACGGCTGTCTTCGCTTCTACAGATTCAAACGCTATCGGCCTGATGCAGGCAGCCCGTGAAAAACACATCCGAATTCCCGAAGATATATCACTGCTCGGTTTTGACAACATCCGGATCACCTCCCTTCCCCAAATCGATTTGACCACAGTTGCTCAACCGAAAGAAGAAATGGCATCCCGTGCAGTAAAGATGCTGATTCGGAAAATTGAAAATAAAGCATCAGCATTATCCTATGAAATCATCGAACCCGAATTGGTAGAGAGATCATCCTGCAGTGCACCGGCCATGGGAAAACCATACAAAATATGATTCAAAGCTTGTTTCATGATGTATAATTTATTTCACGATCGCTGCTGACAGACGCAGATCTATGTCTCACAGCAGTTAGATTTGTAAATAAACCAGCCGGTCATACAGAATTATTCTGAATGGTCACCCATTTCATTCAATAAGGGAGATAATAAAATGAATCTCGATGAGCTGAGTTTTCCGCTGGAAGCTAACGTTCAAAACATAGCACACTTCATAGACACAAAAGGGACCTATGCATTCACTTTCGGAAGCCCGTTCTGCTATAACGAACCTGCAGAATTGAAAGAAAAAAAGGCTTTTCTTTTAGCAGGGTTCAATCAGCAGAAGAAAAAGAGCCTGAATGCCGAAACTGTCTTCACATACTACATCAACAGTGATGAGAAGCGTCCTCATCCCAATGCCAAAATAAAGGCGTCCGTCCGTGAAACTAAAGTATTTAAAGGTGATGGAGCTGAACTCGGTACGATTGAGATCATTTTACAGCGCGGGATTTTCCGCAGTTATGAAGGGATCAATGCAAACCCTGTTTATGATAAGAACAAAAAACTGGTCGGGTTCTGCCACTTCAACAAAAAAACGAAAAGCAAAGATATTTATACCTGTGACTCTGACTACCAAATTCCTTCAGAACCGCTGAGCCCGGATACCATTGCATCTTTGGAATCTGCAGGACGCGTTCACAAAGTTTATTCCTATGACATCGTCGAAGCCGAAGAAGTGGACAATAAAGACCGCTTCATGGCCATCTTTTCACCATCCAAGAAATCCGAACTTACCAATAACCGCATCCGCTTTTTCGGATGTGAAGCAGACCGGGACCTGAAGGAATTGCTGCTGACAGCACTGTTCGCATTTTTCTGGGGTACGTATATCGATATACCTTTGAGCTGAACAAAATAAGAGATAAGAGATAAGAAATAAGAAATAAGAAATAGGATATAGGATATAGGATATAGGATATCGAAGAGAAGAGAAGAGAATGTTTTTCAGATAGAGATCAAAATCAGGGCCGAATCCTGCAAAACCGTTCTTACGATAAAATCGTCAAATAAGCACAAGGTCGGCCTTCCGTCACCACGCACCCCGTTCCTGATTTTTCTTCATTCTTCATTCATAATTCTTCATTTTCTGGTTTCCGATTTTTCATGTTTGACCTGAAACTGTGAGAAATCCCGCGCGACTTCCGTATTCGGGAACACAGCCTGCGCCTCTGCGAGGATATCTCTCTCCCGGTAACGGCGTGAGACATGGGTCAGATAAAGCTTTCCGACCCCGGCATCCCTGGCCAGTTCAGCAGCCATTTTAGCTGTCAAGTGAGAATACTGTTTAGCCATTTCAGCTTCTTCCTCGAGATAGGTTGATTCAATGCTCAAAGCATCTGCGCCCTGAACAAAAGGCAGCAATTCCATAGCATTTCCGGTATCACCGACTGTCACCAGCGTTGTACCTGGTTTATATTCTCCGAGAACTAATTCAGCATCAATTGTTCGCCCATCGGGCAAAGTGACTGATTCCCCATTTACCAGATTTTTCCGCCAGGGTCCTGCCGGGATTTTCAGTTCAGCCGCTTTTTCCGGCAGGAAAGGACGCTTGCCTTTTTCGACAAATTTATAACCAAATGAATCCGTACCACGATGTGTTACAGGAAAACAGCTGACTGTCAGGTTCTTTTCCTCAAAAATCACACCGGGAGAAAGTTTATGGAAAACCAGAGGTGTCGGAGTGCGGCTGCCGCGCAGCACCACGGAAAAGAGCAGATCTTTGATTCGCTCGATTGCATCATTTCCACCATAGATGTGCATTTCTTCCATCGTTTCCCAACGGACCATCGTTGAAACGAGCCCTGCCAGGCCGAGAATATGATCCAGATGAGAATGCGTGATCAGGATCCGGTTCAGCCGTTTCAGTCCAATACCCGAAGTCAGCAGCTGGCGCTGGGTTCCTTCTCCGCAGTCCACCATAAATCGATGTTCGTTGCACATCACAACCATGGACGGCAAACTGCGCCTGACAGAAGGCGCTGAAGCTGATGTACCCAAATAAATTATCTCAAACACAACATACTCTCAAGGTTTTCTTTTGTCCGTTTATCCGACGATCATCCCCATCTCGACCGTTACGAGCCAAACGCCTTCCGATCCAAAGCTGATGTTATAAGTCATCATGGTATCCTCTGTGCTGAAATAGAGGGTCACCTGATCATCCGGATATTTTGCCCCGGAAATATTTGCCGGTTCCAATCCATCGAACCAAAAGGCCTCGATGACCTTCTGAACGTCTTCCGGGCCATTTACCATGGTTGTAAATACTACGCGGGAAAGAGAGCCATAATCATCTTCCGAGGAAAACTGAAAATTGACAAACATCTCCGCACTGAAGCGGTTATTGACGGAATTACAGCCAATTATGTCATATCTGCGCCAGCATTCATAATCCGGATACTCTCTCATCATTTCCCGAACTTCAATCGGATTGGCCAGCCACATCTTCGGCAGTTTATGCACTACATCAGCAAAGCTGTACAGGGAAGGATTTTCGCGGACGGTATCTGCAGCAGCAGGAACAGTAAGGATCAGCAGGACGCAGATGCTCGTCATCAGAATCAATCTTTTCATTTCGAACTCCTTCCTAAAATATCATTCTATAGATTCCGTCTATCGGTTTAAAAAAGCTCAGTCCGAAGGCTGAGCTTTTTCCATCAAATGATTCTGCTCAGGCAAGAAAACCCTGGATCATTTTGTTCAATTCAGCCGCGGGCATAGACCCGGTATGACGATTCACGATCTCACCGTTTTTGACAAAGATCAGTGTCGGGATGCTCTGGATACCCAGCGCTTCAGCGGTATCGCTGTCATCATCAATGTTCACCTTGGCAACGATCAATTTCCCGGCATACTGCTGCGCAGCCTGGTCAAGCAGAGGTCCCATCATCTTACAGGGACCGCACCAGGGTGCCCAAAAATCGACAATAACAGGAAGTGCTGACTTAAGAACAGCCTGTTCATAAGATGCATCAGTCACATGGATAGGTTCATTAATCATAATTTACTCCTTACAAATTCTGGCTATTATCATACCATGAATTCGGATTTCCGGTGTAAGTTCAGCAAAAGATTCATATTTCATTTAATCATAGTAATGTGAACCGGCCCAGCCGCCGCGGCCCGGAATATACATGTTG